>DASUXK010000530.1:0-9523 GCA_036377935.1 Usitatibacter sp. | reverse complement strand
CAGCGGCAGCACGCGCGCGAAGGCGGCACCCGCGATGAGGCGTGCGGCGTGCGGGATCACCAGGCCCACCCAGCCGACGGTGCCCGCGAGCGCGACGGAGCCCGCCGTGGCGAGCGTCGCGCACGCGATCACGGCGACACGAAGCGGCCCCACCGCAAGCCCCAGCGAGCGTGCTTCGTCCTCCGAGAGCGAGAGCGCGTCGATGCGCCAGCGCAGGAGCGCGAGCGGAATCACGCCGACCGCGACCGGCACCAGCGTCGCCGCGAGGTCCGATGGCAACACGCCGGAGAAGCTTCCGAGCAGCCAGAACGTGATCGCGGGGAGCTGGTTGTACGGATCGGCGACGTACTTCACCAGCGCGATGCCGGCGCCGAAGAGCGAGCCCACGACCACGCCGGTGAGCACCAGCGTGAGCAGCGGATCGCGCCCGCCGACCCAGGCGCCGATCAGCACGACGAGCCCCACCGCGGCGAGCCCGCCCGCGAAGGCGAGCGCCTGGATCGCCGCGATCGGCAGCGACAGCAGCACCGCGATCCCGGCGCCGAGCGCGCAGCCCGCGGTGACCCCGAGGATGTCGGGCGAGACGAGCGGGTTCTTGAAGAGGCTCTGGTAGGCCGCGCCCGCCGCCGAGAGCGCCGCGCCCACCGCAAGGGCCCCGCCGATGCGCGGGGCGCGCACCTGCAGCACCACCGCATCCACGTTCGGCGCGAGGCCGCTCGTCGCGCCGGTGAGGGCGGACCACAGCGCGCGCGAGACGTCCGCGAGGCCGACGGGAAACGCGCCCACGCCGAGGCTCCACAGCACGAGGAGCGCGAGCGCCGCGCACGCCGCGGCGAGCCACAGGGCGAAACGGCGGCGCGCGAGCATCATCGCAGGACGCAACATGGCCTGCATTCTAGAGGACCGCGATGAAACGACCCTCGGCCCGGTCGACCCTCACCGCGGCCCTCTCCCGATGGAGAGGGTGAAGGTCACCGGGTCGCGTTGGGGAAGAAGAGCTGCTGGCCGTTGATCCTGTAGCTCGCGATGGTCTGCTGGCCGTCGGGCGAGATCACCCAGTCGACGAACTTCTGGCCGAGGTCCTTCTTCACGTGCGGGCATCGGGCCGGATTCACGAGCATCACGCCGTACTGGTTGAAGAGGGCGGGATCGCCCTGCACGAGGATCTGCAGGTCGCCGCGGTTCCTGAACGAGAGCCACGTGCCGCGGTCGGCGAGGAGATACGCGTTCATCGCCGAGGCGGTGTTGAGCGCGGGCCCCATGCCGGAGCCGGTCTCCTTGTACCAGGGGCCCTTCTCCTTCGCGATGTCGATGCCCGCGTGCTTCCACGCGCGCACCTCGGCCGCCCAGGTGCCGCTCTTGTCGGCGCGCGAGACGAACGGCGGCTTCGCCTCGTGGATCTTGCGCAGCGCCGCGTCGATGCCGAGGCCCTTCACGTGCGCGGGATCGCTCTTCGGCCCGATCAGCACGAAGTCGTTGTACATGACGTCGAAGCGCTTCACCCCGTAGCCCTGGTCGAGGAATTTCCGCTCCGCCACCTTGTCGTGCACGAACTCCACGTCGGCGTCGCAGCGCCGGCCCATGTCGAGCGCCTGCCCGGTGCCCACCGCGACCACGTGCGGCTCGATGCCGGTCGCCTTCGTGAACGCGGGCAGCAGGTGCTTGAAGAGGCCCGACTGCTCGGTCGACGTGGTCGAGGCGATGGTGATGAAAGGCTGCGCGGCGCGCGCGGGCCCGGCCGCGAGCAGCGAGGCGGCGATCGCGGCGGCCGCGACTCGAAGGATCGTGCGGGGGGTCTCGTTCATGGAAGCTCTCCGTTCAGGAATTGCCGGGCCTCCTCGGTGCGGGGCGCATGGAAGAAGCGGTCGGCGGGGGTTTGCTCGACGAGCGTTCCGCCGTCGATGAAGAGGATCTCGTCGGCCAGCCGCCGCGCGAGGCCGAGCCGGTGCGTCGTGAGGACCACCCGCGTGCCCGAGGCGTGGATGCGGCCGATGTCCGCCTCCACGGCGGCCGAGGCGGCGGGATCGAGGCTCGAGGTGGGCTCGTCGAGATACAGGATGCGAGGGCGCAGCGCCCAGGCGCGCGCGAGCGCGAGGCGCTGGCGCTCGCCGCCGGAGAGCACGCGCGCGGGGCGCTGCGCGAGGTGGGCGAGGCCGGCCCGCTCGAGCGCTTCCATCGCGCGGCGGCGCCGCTCGTCGCCGCGCACGCCGTGCACCGCGAGCGCGTACTCGACGTTCGCGAGCGCGCTGCGCCGGAGCATGACCGGATGCTGGAAGACCATCGCTTCCGCGCGGCGGTCGCGCCCGCCGCCGGCCCACGTGAGCTCGCCGCCGGCCAGCGGCAGCAGCCCGTGCAGCGCGCGCAGCAGCGTCGTCTTGCCCGCGCCGTTGGGTCCCAGGATGGCGGTGCGGATGCCCGCCTCGAGCCGGAAGGAGACGCCGCGCAGGATGTCGCGGCCGCCCAGGCGCACGCGCAGGTCCCGGGCCTCGAGCGGAAGCATCTCCCGCGGGGCCGCGCTAGCCATGATGGCGCGCGCTCCATTCGCGCAGCGCGTACGCGGCGCCGTTGAGCCCCAGCACGATGGCGAGCAGCACCACGCCCAGCGCGAGCGCGAGGGGCAGCTCGCCCTCCGCGGTCTTGAGCGCGATCGCGGTCGTCATCACGCGCGTCACGCCGTCCACGTTGCCGCCCACGATCATCACCGCGCCGACTTCCGAGAACGCGCGCCCCAGCCCCGCGAGCGCGACGGTGAGGAGCGAAAGGCGCGTGTCGCGAAGGAGCGTGGGCACGGCGCGCAGCGGCCGCACGTTGAGCGAGGTGAGCTGCTCGCGGTACTCGACCCAGGCGTCCTCGACCGTCTGCCGGGAGAGCGCCGCCACCATCGGGATCACGAGGAGGGTCTGCGCGATGACGATCGCTTGCGGGGTGAAGAGGATGCCGAGCTCGCCGAGGGGCCCGGCGCGCGACAGGAGCAGGTACACCACGAGTCCCACCACCACCGAGGGAAGGCCGAGCAGCGCGTTCATCAGCACGATCACCGCGCGGCGCCCGGGAAAGCTCGACACCGCCACGGCCGCCCCGAGGGGAAGCCCGATCGCGCAGGCGAGCGCCGCCGAGGCGAGGCTCACCGCGAGCGAGAGCCCCACGATGCGGACGAATTCGGGCTCCGCCTCCAGGATCAGGCGCAGGGCGAGCTCGAGGCTGGCAAGGATGTCGGCCACCCGGAATTTTTGCAAACCCCCGGAAATTTTGCAAACCGGCCGGAGAAGGCGCGCCGTAGAATCGGGGCATGCCCCGCGATGCCGCCGCTTCCTCCGCTTCGCCGCTCCTCAACGTCCGCGAGCTCGCCGACTGGCTGCGGGTGAAGGAGCGCAAGGTCTACGACCTGGTCGCGCGGAACGAGATACCCCATACGCGCGCCGGGGCGAAGATCCTCTTCGCGCCGCCCGAGATCGAGCGCTGGCTCGCGGCGCGCGCCGCGGGCGCCGCGCCGCGCGCGGCGGTGCCGGCCACCATCGCCGGGAGCCACGACCTGCTCCTCGAGTGGGCGGTGCGCGAGTCGCGCTGCGGCCTCGCGCTCCTCACGCAGGGAAGCCGCGACGGGCTGGAGCGCCTCGCCGCGGGCGAGGCGTGCGCGGCGCTCGTCCACCTGCCCAACGCGGACATCACCGACTTCAACCGCGAGGCGGCGGACGAAAGGCTGCGCGGGCGCGACGTGGCGCTCGTCGAGTGGGCGCGCCGCGAGCAGGGGCTCCTCGTCGCGCGCGGCAACCCGAAGAAGCTGAGATCCGTGGAGCACATCGCGCGCCGCGGCGTGCGGGTGATGCTGCGCCAGGAGGGCAGCGGCAGCCGCGAGCTCCTCGAGCGGCTGCTGTCGCGCGCGGGCATCGCCGTGTCCGCGCTGCATGCCGCGGGCGAGACCGCCGCGACCGAGAGCGACCTCGCCGCGGCCATCGGCTCGGGCCACGCCGACGCGGGCCTCGGCGCCCGCGCGGCCGCGCACCTCTTCCACCTCGATTTCGTCCCGCTCGCGGTGGAGCGGCTCGACCTCGCCGTGTCGCGGCCGCGCTGGTTCGACCCGCCCCTGCAGGCGCTCTGGCGCTTCGCGCGCTCGCGGCGCTTCGCCGCCCACGCCGCGTCCCTCAGCGGCTACGACCTCGCGCAGGCGGGCGAGGTCACCTGGAACGATCAGGCGTAGCCGACGCTGCGCCGATCGATCGCGATCGCCTTCACGAGCGCGTAGACCTTCATGCCGGGCGCGAGCGCGAGCCGGTCGGCCGATTCGCGCGTGATTCGCGCGACGAGCGGGGTGCGCCCGACGGCGAGCGCCACGTCGACGATCGCGCCGAAATCCGCGCCGATCGACTCCACGCGCGCCTCGAGCACGTTCTGGAAGCTCGCGCGGCGCGGCGCCTCGAGGGCGAGCGCCACGTCGCGCGAACGGATGCGCGCGCGCACCGGCTCGCCCGGCAGCGCGTCGAGGTTGGCGACCACGAGCTCGCCGCCTTCGAACGCGAGCACCGTGAGGCCGTAGCGCTCGTCGAGGCGCGCGACGCGCGTCTCGATCACCGCGCCCGCCTCGAAGCGGCCGGTGTACGGCTTGAGGTCGGCGCGCGAGAGCACCTCGGCCACCTCGCCCTGGGCGATGGTGCGTCCGTCGGAGACCAGCACGAGCCGGTCGGCGAGCCGCGTCACCTCCTCGATGGCATGGCTCACGTACACTATCGGCAACCGGAGCTCGTCGCGCAGCAGCTCGATGTAGCCCAGGATCTCCGCCTTGCGGGGCGCGTCGAGCGCCGCGAGCGGCTCGTCGAGCAGCAGCAGGCGCGGGCTCGCGAGGAGCGTGCGGCCGAGGGCGACGCGCTGCTTCTCGCCGCCGGAGAGCGTCGCGGGACGGCGCTCGAGGAGCGGGGCGAGGCCGAGGAGCGCGAGGACCCGCTCGCGGTCGACGAAGCGCTCGACGCTCGGCGTGAGGCGCTCGCCGTACGCGAGGTTCGCGCGCACCGAGAGGTGCGGAAAGAGCAGCGCATCCTGGAACACGCAGCCCACGCGCCGCGCCTCGGGCGCGAGGTCGATGCCGCGCGCCGAATCGAAGAGCGTCCGCCCGCCGACCACGATGCGCCCCGATCGCGGGCGCACGAGCCCGGCGATCGCCTCGACGATCGTGCTCTTGCCCGAGCCCGAGCGGCCGAAGAGCGCGACGATCGGCGCCTCGCTCGAGAAGGCGGCCTCGAGGCGGAAGGCGCCGCGCGCCACCGCGATGTCGACCTCAAGCATCGAGCGAGGGCGCCGCGCGCCGGCGCACCAGCCATTCGGAAACGGCGAGCGCGGCGAGCGAGAGCAGCACCGAGAGGATCGAAAGCCGCATCGCCTGCAGGTCCGCCCCCGGCACCTGCGTGTACGCGTAGATCGCGAGGGGCAGCGTCTCGGTCTCGCCCGGGATGTTGGCGACGAACGTGATGGTCGCGCCGAACTCGCCCAGCGAGCGGGCGAAGGCGAGGAGGGCGCCGGTGACGATCCCGGGCCAGGCGAGGGGGAGCGTGAGGGTCGCGAAGACGCGCCAGGGCCGCGCGCCCAGCGTGCGCCCCGCCGCCTCGAGCCGCGGATCCACCGCTTCCATGGAAAGCCGGATCGCGCGCACGAGGAGCGGGAAGCTCATCACCGCCGCCGCGAGTGCCGCGCCCGTCCAGCGGAACGCGAACACGACGCCGATCGAGGCGAGCGCGGCGCCCAGCGGCGCGTGGCGCCCGAAGGCGAGGAGCAGGAGGTAGCCCACGACGACGGGCGGCAGCACGAGCGGCAGGTGCACGAGCGCGTCGAACGCGGTCTTGCCCGGGAAGCTGCGGCGCGCGAGGAGCCAGGCGACGGCGATGGCGACGGGCAGGCTCGCGGCGACCGCGGCGAGCGCGACCTTCACGCTCAGCCAGACGATGCCCAGCTCCTCGGCGGACAGCATCGGCCTCAGGGTGCGCGGAAGCCGTGCCGCGCCCAGATCGTGCGCGCTTCCGGCGAGGCGGCGAAGCGCGCGAAGTCCCGCGCGGCGGGCGTGGCGCCGCGGATCTCCACCAGGCCGTAGACGATCGGCGGATGGCTCGCGGCCGGAAACGCATCGACGACGCGCACGCGCGGCTCGGCGAGCGCGTCGGTGCGATAGACGATGCCGAGCGGCGCTTCCCCACGGGCGACGAGCGCGAGCGCGGAGCGCACGTCCGCGACGGGTGCCAGGCGCGCCTCGACCGCGTGCCACGCGTGGAGATTCTCCAGCGCCGCGCGCGCGTACTTCCCCGCCGGCACCGCGCGTGGATCGGCGACCGCGAGGCGCCCGCCATGCAGCGCCGCCGCGAGATCGAAGCCCGGCGCGATCTTCACGCGGATGCGGCTCGCGGCGGGCGCGACCAGCACGAGATCGTTTCCGAGCAACGCCACGGGCGGCGCGGCGGTGAGATGGCGATCCTCGACATAGCGGATCCAGTCGAGGTCGGCGGAGAGGAAGAGCTCGGCGGGCGCGCCGGCCTCGACCTGCCGCGCGAGGGCCGAGCTCGCGCCGTAGGCGATGCGAGGCTCGGCGCCGCCGCGCGCGTGGAACGCGGCGGCGACGTCGTCCAGCGATTCCTTGAGGCTCGCGGCGGCGAAGACGAGGAAGCCCGCGGCGTGCGCCGCGGGCGCGGCAACGGCGAGGATCGCCGCGAGGAGGAACCCCGCGGCGCCGCGCGCCGCACCGGATCGCCGCGGCGCGGGCACGAGCCTCAGGACTTCTTCGCGTCCCCGAGGATCTTCTGCAGCTCGCCCGACTGGTACATCTCCTTCATGATGTCGCAGCCGCCGACGAACTCGCCGTTCACGTAGAGCTGCGGAATCGTCGGCCAGTTGGCGAAGTCCTTGATGCCCTGGCGGATCTCGGGATCCTGCAGCACGTCGACGGTGTAGACGTCCGGCGCGCCGCACATCTTGAGGATCTGCGTCGCCGTGGCGGAGAAGCCGCACATGGGCATCTGCGGCGATCCCTTCATGTAGAGCACCACCGGATGGCCGGTCACCTGCTCGCGGATTCGGTCTTGAACGCTCATTTCATTCACTCCTGGAGGGGGCGCCCCGCACGGACCGCCGGGCGGCATGGGCCCGGTACCGTCATTCGGGGCAACTCACAATGATACCGCCCGCCACGCGCGGAATGCCGGCGATGTCCGGGCGCGAGACGAGCCGCGTGAACCCGGCCCGCACGAGCAGCGCCGCGGCGGCCTCGGCCTGGTCGTAGCCATGCTCGAAGAGAAGGGCGCCGCCGGGGACGAGATGCGCGGGCGCGCCGGCGACGATGGCGCGGATCGAGGCGAGCCCGTCGACGCTGCCGTCGGTGAGCGCGCCGGGCGGCTCGAAGCGCAGGTCGCCCCGCCCGAGGTGCGCGTCGCCCGCCGCGACGTAGGGCGGGTTCGCGACGACGAGGTCGAAGCGCTTGCCCGGCACGGCGTCGTACCAGGACCCGCGAATGAATTCGATGCGTCCCTCGCAGTCGTTGCGGCGCGCGTTGGCGCGCGCGAGCGCGAGCGCCGCGGCGCTCGCATCCGTGGCGACGATGCGCGCGTCGGGACGCTCGCAGGCGAGCGTGACCGCGATGGCCCCGCTGCCCGTGCCGAGATCGAGGATGGCCGGCGGGTCGCCGCCTGCGCGGGGACGACGAAGAAGATCGAGCGCCGCCTCGACCAGCGTCTCGGTCTCGGGCCTCGGGATGAGCACGTCGGGGCCCACCTCGAAGTCGCGGCCGTAGAACTCGCGCCGGCCGAGGAGGTACGCCACGGGGTGGCCCATGGCGCGCTGCGCGACGAGCGCATCGAGGCGCGCGTCCTGGCTTTCGGTGAGGACGTGCATCGGGTTGGCGGCGATCCAGGCGCGGTCGACCGCGAGCAGGTGCGCGCAGAGCACGCGCGCGTCGACCCGTCCGATCGCGAGGGCCGCTTCGTCGAGGGCGGCGCGGACGGTGCGCGGCATCTCAGCCGTTGCGCGCGAGTCCCGCAAGCTGCTCGGCCTGGTGCTCGCGCACGAGCGCGGAGGTGATCTCGTCCAGGTCGCCGTCCATGATCGCGTCGATCTTGTGCAGCGTGAGGTTGATGCGGTGGTCGGTGACGCGGCCCTGGGGGAAGTTGTAGGTGCGGATGCGGTCCGAGCGGTCGCCGCTGCCGATGAGGCTCTTCCTCTCCGAGGCCTCCTTCGCCTGCTGCTCGCGCATCTGGCGGTCCTTGATGCGCGCGGCGAGCACGCGCCACGCCTGCTCGCGGTTCTTGTGCTGGCTCCTCGCGTCCTGGCACTCGACGACGATGCCGGTGGGCAGGTGCGTGAGGCGCACGGCCGAATCGGTCTTGTTCACGTGCTGGCCGCCGGCGCCGCTCGCACGGTAGGTGTCCACGCGCACGTCCGCGGGGTTGATCTCGACACCGGAGACGTCGTCGGCCTCGGGCATCACCGCGACCGTGGCCGCGGAGGTGTGGATGCGGCCCTGCGTCTCGGTGGCGGGCACGCGCTGCACGCGGTGGCCGCCGGACTCGAACTTGAGCTTCGAGTAGGCGCCGCGCCCGACGATGCGGGCGATGATCTCCTTGTAGCCGCCGGCCTCGCCCGCGCTCTCGGAGACCACCTCGACCTGCCAGCGCTGGCGCTCGGCGAAGCGCGAATACATGCGGAAGAGGTCGCCCGCGAAGAGCGCG
Source organism: Usitatibacter sp. (assembly GCA_036377935.1). GTDB lineage: Bacteria > Pseudomonadota > Gammaproteobacteria > Burkholderiales > Usitatibacteraceae > Usitatibacter. The sequence goes on along the minus strand of DASUXK010000530.1, from coordinate 827 downwards.
CTCTCGTCGCCGCCCGTGCCGGCGCGGATCTCGAGGAAGAGGTTCTTCTCGTCGTTCGGATCCTTCGGCAGCAGCATGCGCTCGAGGTCGGCTTCCAGGCCGGCGATGCGCTCGCGCGTGGCGCCGATCTCCTCCTCGGCGAACTCGCGCATGCCGGGGTCGCGCGCCATCTCCTCGGCGGCGGCCAGGTCCCCGCCCGCCTTGCGCCAGGCGAGGAACGCCTCGACCACCGGATGGATCTCCGCGCGCTCCTGCGAGAGCTTGCGGAAGCCGTCGATGTCGTTCACGACTTCCGGATCCGAAAGCCGCGCGTCGATCTCCTTCAGGCGCGCCTCGAGGCTCCCGAGGCGCCCGGCGATGGATTCCTTCATGCCTCTTTCGCCGGGCGGGCCTCGTCGGCCTCGGGGAAGAGGATGCGCACCGCGTTCGCGAGCGCCTCGCGGTCGCCCTCGCGGGCCTGGGAGAGCGCGTGGGTGGGATGGTGCAGGAACTTGTTGGCGAGGCCCTTGGCGAGCGCCTCCAGCACGGCGTGCGGATCCTCGCCGCGGGCGAGCCGCGCCTTCGCCTTGGCGAGCTCGACCTCGCGATACTCGTCGGCGCGGCGGCGCAGCTCGACGATCGCGGGCACCGCGGCGCGCGAGCCCTGCCACTCGCGGAACGCCGCCACCTGGCGATCGACGATCGCCTCGGCCTCGTCGACCGCGGACTGGCGCGCCTGCACGCCCTCCTGGACGATCTTGCCGAGGTCGTCGATGGTGTAGAGGAACACGTCCTCGAGGGTGGCCACTTCCTTCTCGACGTCGCGCGGCACGGCGAAGTCGACGATG
>DASUXK010000529.1:0-3150 GCA_036377935.1 Usitatibacter sp. | reverse complement strand
GCGTATCCAAGGCCACCGCGACTCGCGATTTGACCGACCTGTTGAATGCGGGACTTCTCGTGACCAGCGGGAGGCTCAAGTCGACGCGCTATTGGCTGAATATCCCGGGTTGGGCGGCGGGTTCAGGCTCGGAAGTTCCCCCGAGAGCCTGACCGTGGCGCGCCGCGTTTCGGTTAAAATGCGTCTTCCCCGAGGAGCGTTGCAACGGACCGTATCCGCCAGGCTCGGGGCACTTCCGCAACGGCGCTCGTTGATCCGTGACCCGCTCACGGAAGGCGAGCCCCCGTGCCGTCCTTCGTTTCCGGGTCGCCCTTTGACGAAAGGACTCGCCATGAACGCCCGCACCAAGCCCGAAGACTTCACCGACTTCCGCGTCGCGGACCTCGCCCTCGCCCCATGGGGCCGCAAGGAGATCGCCATCGCCGAGACCGAGATGCCCGGCCTCATGGCGATCCGCGGGGAATACGCGAAGAGCCAGCCGCTCAAGGGCGCGCGCATCAGCGGCTCGCTGCACATGACCATCCAGACCGCGGTGCTGATCGAGACGCTCGAAGCGCTCGGCGCCGAGGTGCGCTGGGCCTCGTGCAACATCTTCTCGACCCAGGACCATGCGGCCGCCGCCATCGCCGCCACCGGCGTCCCCGTGTTCGCCTACAAGGGCGAGTCGCTCGACGAGTACTGGGAGTTCACACACCGCATCTTCGAGTGGGGCCCGGACAAGTTCGCCAACATGATCCTCGACGACGGCGGCGACGCCACGCTGCTGCTGCACCTGGGCGCGCGCGCCGAGACGGACGAGGGCTGCATCTCGAGCCATTCGAGCGAGGAGGAGGCGTCGCTCTACGCCTCGATCAAGGCGCGCCTCAAGCAGGACCCGAAGTGGTACTCGAAGCGCCTCGCGCAGATCAAGGGCATCACCGAGGAGACCACGACCGGCGTGAAGCGCCTGTACCAGATGGCGAAGGAGGGCAGCCTCGAGGCGCCGGCGATCAACGTGAACGACTCGGTCACCAAGAGCAAGTTCGACAACCTGTACGGCTGCCGCGAGTCGCTGGTCGACGGCATCAAGCGCGCGACCGACGTGATGGTCGCCGGCAAGGTCGCGCTGGTGTGCGGCTACGGCGACGTGGGCAAGGGCAGCGCCCAGGCGCTGCGCGCGCTGTCCGCGCAGGTGTGGGTGACGGAGATCGACCCGATCTGCGCGCTGCAGGCCGCGATGGAAGGCTACCGGGTCGTGACCATGGACTACGCCTGCGACAAGGCGGACATCTTCGTCACCGCGACCGGCAACTTCCACGTGATCACCCACGAGCACATGAAGCGCATGAAGGACCAGGCGATCGTGTGCAACATCGGCCACTTCGACAACGAGATCGACGTGGCGGCGCTCAAGCAGTACGCGTGGGAGAACATCAAGCCGCAGGTGGACCACGTGATCTTCCCCGACGGCAAGCGCATCATCCTGCTCGCCGAGGGGCGCCTCGTGAACCTCGGCTGCGCCACGGGCCACCCGTCGTACGTCATGAGCTCGTCGTTCGCCAACCAGACGCTCGCGCAGATCGAGCTCTACACGAACCCGGGCAAGTATCCGGTCGGCGTCTACGTGCTGCCCAAGCACCTGGACGAGAAGGTGGCGCGCCTGCAGCTCACCAAGCTCGGGGCGATGCTCACCGAGCTGCGCGACGACCAGGCGAAATACATCGGCGTCGACAAGAAGGGTCCCTTCAAGTCGGATCATTACCGGTACTGATGCCGCCCCGCCGGGACTTCAGCTTCGAGTTCTTCCCGCCGAAGACGCAGGAGGGGGTGGAGAAGCTGCGCGCCACGCGCCGGCAGCTCGCGCAGCTCGCGCCCACCTTCTTCTCCGTCACGTACGGCGCGGGAGGAACCACGCGGGAAGGCACGCTCTCGACGGTGCTCGAGATCCTGCGCGAGGGGCAGCACGCGGCGCCGCACATCTCGTGCGTCGCCTCCACGCGCGAGAGCCTGCGCGAGGTGATCCGGCAGTACAAGGACCACGGCATCCGCCACATCGTCGCGCTGCGCGGCGACCTGCCCTCGGGGCTCGCCGTGGCGGGCGAGCTGCGCTACGCCTCCGACCTCGTGCGCTTCATCCGCGAGGAGACGGGCGACTGGTTCCACATCGAGGTGGCGGCGTATCCCGAGTACCACCCGCAGGCGAGGAAGCCGGAGCAGGACCTCGCGGCGTTCAAGACCAAGGTGGATGCGGGGGCGAACGGGGCGATCACGCAGTACTTCTACAACCCCGACGCGTACTTCCATTTCGTGGACAGCGCGCGCGCCGCCGGCATCGAGATCCCGATCGTCCCCGGCATCATGCCGATCAACAACTTCTCGCAGCTCGCGCGCTTCTCGGACGCGTGCGGGGCCGAGATCCCGCGCTGGATGCGCCTGAAGCTCGAGGGCTACGGCGACGACGCCGCCTCGATCAAGGCCTTCGGCCTGGACGTCGTCACCGACCTCTGCGACCGCCTGCTCACCGGGGGCGCGCCGGGGCTGCACTTCTACACGCTCAACCAGGCGGGCCCGACCTCGACCATCTGGCAACGGCTCGGCCTTTAGCGCGCGGGGGCGGGCGGCTACAATCGCCGCGAGCCCACGCCCTTGGAGCCGCCGCCTTGAGCACGATCGAGCGTCCCCCCCGCGAAGATTCCGCCGCGCCCGTTTCCCTCGCCGCACAGATCCGGTCGCTGCCGCCGCGCGAGGCCGCCGCCCTCGTCGAGCGCGCCCAGCCCGCGGAGGCGGTGCGGGCGCTCCTCGAGATGAACCCGGCCATCGTCCAGGGCATCCTGCGCGAGCTCGAGCCCGGCCCGCGCCGCTTCCTCGCCGCCTCCGCGCCGCCCGAGGTCGCCGAGCAGTGGAAGCGCAACATGCGCTATCCCGACCGCACCATCGGCCGCATGATGGAGCCGCCGGTCGCGGTGTTCCACCCCGCCATGACCGTCGCCGACGCGATCGAGGCGCTGCGGCCGATCGTGGACAGCGTGCTCGTCACGTACGTCTACGTCGTGGACGACGACGACCGGCTGGTGGGGCTGGTGACGATGCGCGACCTCCTCTTCGGGCGGCACGAGGCGCATCTCTCCGAGGTCATGCTGCGCGAGCCGTTCGCCTTGCGCCCCGATCTCA
>DASUXK010000528.1:0-7002 GCA_036377935.1 Usitatibacter sp. | reverse complement strand
AGCGGAAACCCGCGCCGCGGGGACCAGCCGGGGGCCTCGCGGATGCCGCCAAATCCCTCGGCTTGCGGGGCCTTTTCCGGCGGGGCGCCCTCTGTTGCCAAAATGCAACAGCCGGAGATTTTAGTGTTGGATAAATCACTTGACCTCGCTATCATCCGCACGTTGTCAACGGCCTAAAAGGACTAGAAAACCTAGGCTTACTCCCTTCCAAGCCCTTGCTTCCTCGAACATTTCATAACACCACTGGGGGTCTCAATAATGAATCCTAGAAAGACGAAGCTTTCCCTCGCCCTGGCCAAAGCCCTGGGCGTGGGTCTGGCTGTGTCGGCCGCTACCGCGCCGGCATACGCTCAGACGACGGCTCAAACAAAGGAGAAGATCGAAGTCACCGGCTCGAGCATCAAGCGGGTCGAGGGCGAGTCCGCGCTCCCCGTCACGGTGATCTCCCGCGATGAGATCGAGAAGTCCGGCGCAACGACTCCCATGGAGCTGTTGAACCTCATCTCCTCGAACAACAGCCTCGGCGGCGTCGCGCTCACCAGCACGATCGGCGCGGCGACCAACTCGGCGCAGCTCGCTTCGCTGCGCGGCCTCCAAGGCGCGCACACGCTGGTCCTCATCAACGGCAAGCGCGTGAACGGCTTCTCCGGCGAGACCCAGGGCGTGCAGGGCGTGAACCTGGCGGTCATCCCCTTCAACGCGATCGAGCGCGTCGAGATCCTGAAGGACGGCGCCTCCGCGGTGTACGGCTCCGATGCGATCGCGGGCGTGATCAACTTCATCCTGCGCTCCGACTACAAGGGCGCGGAAGCCTCGGTCTTCTTCGGCCAACCGACCCGCAGCGGCGGCGGCAACCAGGAGAAGTACACGGCCTCCCTCGGCTTCGGCGACCTCGGCCGCGACCGCTACAACGTCTTCATCAACGCGTCGTACGACCACCAGCATCCGCTCGACCAGAAGGACCGCAACTTCTCGAACAACTCCACCGACCGGTTCCTGCGCAACCTTGGCGGATTCGCCGGCTCGAGCAACACCTTCCCGGGCAACTTCACGACGGGCGGCCTGGGCGTCGGCGCGCAGGGAACCGCTTGCCCCGGCCCGGCCAACGTCTTCGTGACGGACTTCGACATCGGCTGCGTCTTCGACCCCTCGGCCCTGCCGGGCGTGGAGAGCATTCCCGAAGACAAGAACGCCAACTTCTTCGCCCAGGGCAAGTTCCAGATCACGCCGAACTGGCAGGCCTACGCGCATGCCCTCTACGGCCAGGACAAGAACCGCTTCATCATCCAGGGCGCGCCGATCTCCAGCGTGTTCCAGTACGGCCCGAACGGCGACATCCCGGCCACCATCACGATGCAGCCGGACAGCCCGTTCTACCCGCACGCCGCAGCCGCGGCCGCGGGCGTGGATGGCGAGCCGCTCAACGTGCGCTGGCGGACCACCCCCTTGGGTGGCCGCGACACGACCGACACGAACACCGGCTACCAGCTCGTCGGCGGCGTGAAGGGCACGATCGCGGACCGCTGGGATGCCGACGTCTCCTACTCCTACGCGCACGGCAAGACGGTCGAGCACACCAACGGCGGCTTCTTCCTGTACACCCGCCTGCTGCCCATCCTCAACAGCGGGGCGATCGACCTCACCTCGACGAACCTGCCGGCCGACCAGCTGGCGCTCCTGCACCAGTCGGACTTCATCGGTGACGTCTACACCGGCACGTCGTCCACGGCCGGCATCAACGCCAAGGTTTCGGGCGACCTCTTCACGATGCGTTCGGGCACCGTCGCCGGCGCCATCGGCATCGATGTCCGCAAGGAGAAGCTCGACGAGAGCCCGTCGGAGCCGTACGTGAACGGCGACATCACCGGCTACGGCGGCAGCTCCGGCGCCGTGCACGGCGACCGCGACGTGCGCGCCGCCTTCGCCGAGGTGAACATCCCGCTGCTGCGCAACCTCGAGCTCGACGCCGCCATCCGCACGGACGACTACAGCGACTTCGGCCGCACCAACAATCCGAAGGTGAGCCTGCGCTTCCAGCCGAACCGCAACGTGCTGCTGCGGACCTCGTACGGCAAGGGCTTCCTCGCCCCGTCGCTGTACCAGCTGTACCTCCCGCAGATCTCGGGCGTGTCGCAGACGGGCCTTTCCGACCCGATCCGCTGCCCGGTGACCGGCAACACCGGCATCGACTGCGTGACGCAGTTCGGCATCAACTTCGGCGGCAACCCGAACCTCGGGCCGGAGAAATCCGAGCAGTTCACGGCGGGCATCGTGTTCGAGCCGACCAACGCGTTCTCGGTGTCGGCCGACTACTTCAAGATCCGCCTGAACAACGGGATCACGAACGGCATCCCGGTCACCACGATCCTCGGCGACCTCGGCCAGTTCGGCGGTCTCGTGCACCGCGCGCCGAACGAAGGCGACCTGCCGGGCCGCATCCTCGCGATCGACCAGACGTACATCAACCTGGGCTCGACCCACATCGAGGGTCTCGACGTCGAGGCGCACTACAAGTGGCCGCAGATGCGCTACGGCCGCCTGCGCTTCGACATCTCGGGCACCTACTACACCCGCTACGACTTCCAGAACCTGGACGGCACGTACAGCGGCTTCGTGGGAACGGCGTTCGGGTCGGTCGTGGTCGGCGTGATCCCGCGCTGGAAGCACTACGCCTCCCTCACGTGGGACCAGGGTCCGTGGTCGGCGACGCTCGCCCAGACCTACCAGTCGAGCTACACCGACTGGCAGACGGACTTCGACGGCAACGAGCGCACCGTCGGCTCGCTGAGCCTCTGGGACCTCCAGGGCTCGTACACGGGGCTCAAGCACTTCACGTTCACCCTCGGCGTGAAGAACCTGCTCGACACCGATCCGCCGGCGTCCAACCAGCAGAACACGTTCCAGACGGGCTACGATCCGTCCTACTACGACGCCCGTGCGCGCTTCCTGTACGGCATCGTGAAGTACGAGTTCCGCTGATCCACGCAGCATCGCAGCAGGGAAAGGGGCCGCAAGGCCCCTTTCTCTTTGGTGCGCTAGAATCGATCGAGCCCGCATGAAGACCTACCTCGACCTGCTGCGCCACGTGCGCGCCCATGGAACGCGCAAGGAAGACCGCACCGGCACCGGGACGCTCTCGGTCTTCGGCGCGCAGATGCGCTTCGACCTCGCGAAGGGCTTCCCGCTCGTCACCACCAAGAAGATCCACCTGAAGAGCGTGATCTGCGAGCTCCTCTGGTTCCTCCAGGGCAGCACCAACGTGCGCTGGCTGCAGGAGAACGGCGTGACGATCTGGGACGAGTGGGCCGACGCGCAGGGCGAGCTGGGGCCCGTCTACGGCTACCAGTGGCGCTCGTGGCCGGCGCCCGACGGGCGCCACATCGACCAGGTCTCCGAAGTGCTGCGGCAGATCCGCGCCAATCCGGATTCCCGCCGCCTCATCGTCTCGGCCTGGAACGTGGCCGACATCCCGAGGATGGCGCTCGCGCCCTGCCACGCGATGTTCCAGTTCTACGTGGCCGATGGGAAGCTCTCCTGCCAGATGTACCAACGGAGCGCCGACATGTTCCTCGGCGTGCCATTCAACATCGCCTCCTACGCGCTCCTCACGATGATGGTCGCGCAGGTGACCGGCCTCGTCCCGGGGGAGTTCGTGCACACGCTGGGCGATGCGCACCTCTACCTGAACCACCTCGAGCAGGCCGACGAGCAGCTCTCGCGCACGCCGCGCGCGCTGCCCGTGATGAGGCTCAACCCGGACGTGAAGGATCTCTTCGCATTCCGCTACGAGGATTTCACCCTGGAGGGCTACGACCCCCACCCGGCGATCCGCGCGCCGATCGCGGTGTGACCGTGCGCCGCTCGCTCGTGGTGGCCGTCGCGCGCAACGGCGTCATCGGGCGCGACGGACACCTTCCCTGGCGCCTGCCCGACGACCTCAAGTACTTCAAGCAGGTGACCATGGGGCGCCCGGTGATCATGGGCCGCCGCACCTGGCAATCGATCGCCAAGCCCCTGCCCGGCCGCACCAACATCGTCGTCACGCGGGATCGCGCATTCGAGGCGCCCGGCTGCGTGATCGCGCATTCGCTCGCCGAAGCGTGGAAGGCGGCGGAAGGCGCCGACGAGGCCTGCGTGATCGGCGGCACCACGCTCTTCGAGGAGACGCTGCCTTCGGCCGACACGCTGCACCTCACCGAGGTCGAGGCCGACGTCGAGGGCGACACGTACTTCCCGGAGTTCGACCGCAGCCAGTGGCGCGAGACCGAGGTCGCGCGCCATCCCGCGGATGCGCGAAACGAGTTCCCCTTCCGGATCCTGCGCCTGGAGCGCCTCGGGCCTCCGCCCGCGCGCTAGCGGTCGTTGTCGTCGTTGGGCTCGAGGCGGATCGAGATCTTCGAGACCACGATCCCCTGCGGGTTGAACGAGACGTAGAAGTCGGCGGTGTAGCCCCAGGTATCGGTGTACCGGTAGATCCAGGCGTCCGTGCCGTTGGGATAGCGCATGCGATCGCCGGGCGGGCCGATCCGGCGCAGCACCTCGTCGCGCGTCTGGCCCTCGTGGATCGGGCGGAAATGGTCGTCGTCCAGCACCTGGTCGATGCCGGCGAGCCGGCCCTGGGCGTCGACATGGACCGCGAAGGTCTGCGTGCCGAGGGGGCCCTTCGGATAGAAGAGCTCCTTCCCCCCGTTTTCCGCGATTTCGAGCGCCGGCGGGCCCATGGTCGTCCGCACATCGCTTTCCGTGGAGCTGCCGGTACGCAACCCGTAGCCGCTGTAGGAGGCGCAAGCGGAGAGAACCAGCGTAGCGACGAGGAATGCCGAAGTCTTCATGGAAGCCTCCGATGGACCCGCCGGGCGCCTGCGCGTTCCGCGCGGTCGGGGAGTCAACATCTGCCGGCGGCCGGCCCTTCCGCGAGCTTGCCGCCAGCAAAAAAGGCCACCGCTCGCGCGATGGCCCTTCGTTCGATCTGGTAGGGCGTACTGGATTCGAACCAGTGACCAACGGATTAAAAGTCCGCTGCTCTACCAGCTGAGCTAACGCCCCGGGGGAAACCGAAATTATAGCGGGCGGGGCGAAACCGGGTCAAACCGGAAGGCGCTTTCGGCGCCTACGCTTCCCGCATCATCCGGTGGTATTGCCACTTCATCGTGAGCGCGGAGCCCGCGACGATGGCGAGGAACGTGAGGATCGATCCCACGGCGAGCGTGGAGAAGCCCGTGAGGCCCTGGCCGATGGTGCACCCGAGGGCCGTCACGCCGCCGAAACCCATGAGGATGCCGCCCATGACGTGGCTCGCGGTATCGCCCGGGCCGGCGAAGCCTTCCCAGCGGAACGTGCGGGTGGCGAGCGCGTAGGCGGCGGAGCCCGCGACCATGCCGAGCACCAGCGCGACGCCGAACGTCACCGTGAGCGAGGCGTCGGTCCACAGCATCAGGAGCTCGAGCGAATACGCCACGGGCGCCACGAACGAGAGCGACTCGATCTGGTGGCTGTTGGTGCCCATCACCATCGTCTCGAGGGTGTCCGGATTCTCGCCGTAGCCGATGTGGCCCGTGACGTACCAGCCCCCGACCACCACCAGTCCCACGACGACGCCGCCCAGGATGTGGTCGAAGCTCGAGCGGAAATCGCGGTCCTTGAAGACGAAGACGAGGAGCGCGATCGACACCACCGCCGCCGCGAGCATCTCGGCCGTGCGCGCGCCGAGCCCGGTCGCCGCGGCGAGGAGCGACGGAATGTCCTGGTGGTGCGCGAGGTTCACCGTCACCGGGTCGAGCCAGCGCACGCGCCACAGGCCGAAGATGCCCTTCAGCGTCATGTACGCGGCGATGCCGAGGAAGACGAAGACGATCAGCGACTTGAGGTTCCCGGCGCCCAGGCGGATCAGGGTCTTGCTGCCGCAGCCCGAACCGAGCGTCATGCCCACGCCGAAGAGGAAGCCGCCCACGAGGTACGAGAGCCACGTGAAGTTGGTCCTCGTGTAGAACGACTTCTCGACGTCGATGAGCCCCGCGAGCTGCAGCGCGTGGGTGCCGATGATCGCCACCGCGATCGCGAGGAGCCACATGCGCATGCGGGCCCAGCTTCCCATGTTCACGATGTCGGAGACGGCGCCCATCGTGCAGAAATTGGTGCGGTTCGCGACCGCCCCGAAGACGAAGGCGAGCGCGAAGCCGCCCCAGGCGACGATCGCGCCGAGATGATGAGTGCCGCTCAAGGTTCTCCTCCCCGTGTTTGCGCCATTCTATCGTGCCGCGTCCCGCCCCCGATCTCCCGCGGCCGATACCCCCGGGCGGTATCGGGTGGGATCGTCCAGCCCGGCCGCGCGGAACCCTTCGCGGCGCAGGCGGCAGGCATCGCACGCGCCGCACGCTCGCCCTTCCTCGTCCGCGTCGTAGCAGGACACCGTCATCGCGTAGTCCAGTCCCAGCTCGTGGCCGCGGCGCACGATCTGCGCCTTCGACAGCCGCACGATCGGCGCCTCGATCGCGATGGGATGGCCTTCCACCGCCCGCTTCGTCGCGAGGTTCGCGAGCCGCTCGAATGCCGTGAGGAACTCCGGCCGGCAATCGGGATAACCCGAGTAATCGACCGCATTCACGCCCACGAATATCGCATCCGCCTCGACCACTTCCGCGTGCGCCAGGGCCAGCGCGAGGAAGATGGTGTTGCGCGCGGGGACGTACGTCACCGGAATGCCCGGCGAGGGCTCCCGCGGCACGGCGATGCCGGAATCGGTGAGCGCCGAGCCGCCGAACGCGGCGAGGTCCACGCGCACCACGCGATGCTCGGCTGCGCCGAGCGCCCTGGCGACGCGCGCGGCCGCGTCGAGCTCGGCGCGATGGCGCTGCCCGTAATCCACGGACAGCGCGTGGCAGCGCCAGCCTTCGGAGGTTGCGATCGCGAGGACCGTCGCCGAATCGAGCCCGCCCGAAACCAGGACCACCGCCCGCTTCATGCTCCTCGCTCCGCCGCGGTCGAAGCCGCCGGCGTCAGGGC
>DASUXK010000527.1:0-2580 GCA_036377935.1 Usitatibacter sp. | reverse complement strand
GTGCGGCAGCCGGTGTAGCCCATGCTCGCGCGCACCCCGCCCATGAGCTGCTGGATGATCGCGGTGGCCGGCCCCTTGTAGGGGATGCGGCCCTCGACGCCCTCGGGCACCAGCTTGTCGGCGTTGTTCTCCGCGTCCTGGAAGTAGCGGTCGGAGGAGCCCTTCTGCATCGCGCCGATGGAGCCCATGCCGCGGTACGACTTGTACGAGCGCCCCTGGTAGAGCTCGATCTCGCCCGGGGCCTCCTCGCTGCCGGCGAAGAGGCTGCCCAGCATGACGCTGCCGGCGCCCGCGGCCACGGCCTTGGCGATGTCGCCCGAGTAGCGGATGCCGCCGTCGGCGATGCACGGCACGCCGAGGGCGGCGAGCGCGTCGGCCACGTGCTGGATGGCGGTGATCTGGGGGACGCCCACGCCGGCCACGATGCGCGTGGTGCAGATGGAGCCGGGGCCGATGCCGACCTTCACGCCGTCGGCGCCGTGGTCGACCAGCGCCTTGGCCGCATCGCGCGTGGCGACGTTGCCGCCGATGACCTGCATCTGGGGGAAGGTCTTCTTCACCCACTTCACGCGGTCGAGCACGCCCTGCGCATGGCCGTGCGCGGTGTCCACCACGATCACGTCGGCGCCCGCGTCGACCAGCGCCGCGACGCGCTCCTCCGTGCCCTCGCCCACGCCCACCGCGGCGCCGACCCGCAGGCGTCCGAACTGGTCCTTGCAGGCGTTGGGGTGCTCCGAGGACTTGAGGATGTCCTTCACGGTCATGAGCCCGCGCAATTCCCAGTCGCCGTTGATCACCAGGACGCGCTCCAGGCGGTGGCGGTGCATCAGGGCCCTCGCCTCGTCCAGGCTCGCGCCCTCCTTCACCGTCACGAGGCGCTCGCGCGGCGTCATGATGTTCTTCACCGGCTGTTCGAGGTTGTCCTCGAAGCGCAGGTCCCGGTTGGTGACGATGCCCACCACGCGGCGGCCCTCGAGCACCGGCAGGCCGGAGATCTTGTGGCGCCGCGTGATCTCGTGGACCTCGCGCACGGTCATGCCCGGCGTGACGGTGATCGGCTCCTTCACCACGCCGCTCTCGAAGCGCTTGACCTTCAGCACCTCCGCGGCCTGCTGCCGCGGCGTCATGTTCTTGTGCACGATGCCGATGCCGCCTTCCTGCGCGAGCGCGATGGCGAGGCGCGATTCGGTCACCGTGTCCATGGCGGCCGACATCAACGGGATGTTGAGCTGGATCGAGCGGGTGAGGCGGGTGGTGAGGCTGACTTCGCGGGGGAGTACGGTGGAGTGGGCAGGAACCAGCAGGACGTCGTCGAACGTTAGCGCTTTCTGGATGACGCGCATACAAACCCTCGCCGCAAAACGAAATTATACCGATCGGCCTCCGCCCGAACAACCGAGCGGGCGCCCCCGGCCGCCCGGGACGCATCTCATTGACGTTCGAGCGGATTCTCGATAAGGTCATGTAAATGATTGATCCGGATCACCTTTGCAGCCAGTCCGCGCGGTCGTTCGGCGCCCTGCTCGCGGTCGCGCTGCTGGCTGCCGGCTGCGCGGTGCCGGAGAGCGTCCCCGCGCCGGCGCCGCAGGCCGCGGCGCCCGCGATCTCGCCCGAAGCCTCGGCCGCGGCGCGCAAGGCGCGCCAGGCGCAGCTCGAGGCCGAGGCGCGCGCGCTGCTCGCGCAGGCGGAGACCGACGTGCAGCGCGCGCGCGCCCGGCGCGCGTTGTGGCTCAAGGCGTGGGAGGATCTCGTCGAGGCACGCAAGGACGTGGCCGCGGCCGATTTCGAATCGGCCATCGCACACGCGCGCGGCGCGAGCGAGCTCGCGCAGCTCGGGCTCGAGCAGCTCGCCTATCCGCCCGTGAAGTGAACGAACAGGGAGGTACAACGACATGAAGCGCCTCATCGTCCTCGCCCTCGCGTGCGCCATCGCGCCCCTCGCGAGCGCGACGATGTACAAGTACGTCGACAAGGACGGCAAGACCGTCTACTCGGATACGCCGCCGCCCGGCGCCGATGCGAAGCCGATGCGCGTCTCGCCGAGCGCCGGCAACGGCGGCCCCGCCTCGAAGCCCGCGACCGTGCTCGAGAAGGAGCTCGAGAAGGGCCGCGCGCTCACGAAGGAGCGCAAGGAGAAGGCCGACGCCGACGCGCACAACGCGAAGCTCGCCGAGCAGCGCTGCCAGCAGGCGCGCGAGAACTACCGCACGTACGAGGAAGGCGGGCGCCTCTTCAAGTACAACGACAAGGGCGAGCGCGAGTTCCTCGGCGACGAGGAGATCGAGGCGAAACGCATCTCCAGCAAGAAGGAGATGGACGAGGCCTGCGCCGGATCATGACCGCGGGCGCCTGGCGAAGGACGCTGGGCTTCGGCGCGCTTTTCCTCCTCGCGCCCGCCGCGGCCGCCCTCACGCTGGGAAAGATCGAGGTCCGCTCGCCGCGCGGCGCGCCGCTCGAAGCGCGCATCCCCGTGCACGCGCGCCCGGGCGAGGCGATGCAGGGCGCATGCTTCGGCCTGCTCACGCCGGCGAAGGGCGGGGCGCTCGCGGGCGCGAGCCTGGAGCTGCGCCGGCACGCCCG
>DASUXK010000526.1:0-5086 GCA_036377935.1 Usitatibacter sp. | reverse complement strand
CAATGGCCATCTTTTACGCATGCTTGCCTCCTCTCGCGCCGCAGGGCGCATCGGAGGTCCTCTACGCAAGCCGCGTGCCGCGCCGAGGCCCAGCCGCCATGCTCCAGGCAGCCGGGCGTACGGGGCTCAGCCGACGAACGCGGACGGAACCGGCGTCTCGCCCACGGCGTTGCGCAGCACCGCCCAGTGCATCGCCTCGTCGCCGAGGATGCTCGCGGCGGCCTTCGAGAGGTCGCGGTCGCGGAACATCGGCACGGCGCCGAGATATGCGCTCACCGCGCCCTTCTCGAGCGTGGCGGCGAAGCGCAGGACGTCGTCCTGCGTCTTCAGCTTCTCGACGGGGAACGTGTACTTCTCCTTCGCCGCGACGGGCTTGCCGCCCAGCTTCTCGATCGTGCTGCGCAGCACGTCGGAGTGCGCCCTGTGGTGGCCCTGGAAGACGAGGGCGAGGTCGAGCACCGGCTTCTGCAGCAAGCCGCTCTCCGCGCCCACCTGGTAGGCCGCCACGGCCTCCAGCTCGGCGCCCAGCGCGGTGTTGAGGATCTTCACGTCGCCCTCGTGGCCGGCCTTGCCCTTGGCGAGCGCCTCGCGCCCGGACAGGAGCGCCACGGCCGCGCCGGAGAGCAGCAGGCCGGAGGAAGATTTGAGGAAGCCGCGCCGGGAAGCGGGCAATACGGGGTCGTTCGCGAAAGCGAAGAAGGACATTCGGATCTCCTTGGAGGAAGAAAGGGCGGGCTTCAGCCCGCGGGGGGTTCTCGCAGCCGCGCCAGGACGCGCTCGGTGATGCGGTCGCAGCGCTCGCCGGCGAAGTGGAATGCGTTGTCGAGGGCGAGGTCCAGCTCGCGCGAGAGCGATTCGCGCAGGAGGCTCCTCGCGCGGAAGAAGCGCGTGCGCACCGTGGCCTCGGGGATGTCGAGGACGGACGCGGCCTCCTCGACGGAGAGCTCCTCGATCGCGCGCAGCACGAACACCGCGCGGAACGCGTCGGGCAGGGCGTCGATCTTGGACTCCATGATGCGGCGCGACTCGGCGCGCAGCGTCTCTTCTTCGGGGGTGGCGGTCCGCTCGTCCATGACGTTGTCGTGGGCCTCCTTGCCCTCGGCGAGGTCGCCCGCGAGCGGGATCACCTGCGCGGCGCGCTTGGTCTTGCGCAAGCGGCCGAGCGCCTCGTTGACGGTGATCCTCACGAGCCAGGTGGAGAGCTTCGAGTCGCTGCGGAACTGGTCGATGCCGCGGATCGCCTTGAGGTAGGCGTCCTGCACCGCGTCCTCGGCCTCCGCGTCGTCGCGCAGGATGGCGCGCGCCGTGCGGAAGAGCGTCTGGTTGTGCCGCTTCATGAGCAGCCGCAGCGCCGCCTCCTCCCCCGCGCCCACGCGCCGCGCGAGCTCGGTGTCGGAGACCTTCGGGTCGATCGTCGGGATGCGGGCTGCCTGCGTCATGGCTCTGTTCTCTCCGTTTGCGCCATTCGATGAACGGCGGGGCTCGCGCGTTCCCGCAGAAATCTCCCTCTCCCTTGGGAGAGGGAGCCCTTTATCCCGAATTCCGCAGTCCCGCCGCCAGGCCGTTGATCGAAATATGAATTCCTCGCCGCACCCGATCGTCCGTCGCGCCCGCCCGGTGGCGCTTGAGGAGCTCGATCTGCAGGTGGTTCAGGGGATCGAGGTAGGGGAAGCGGTTGCGGATGGAGCGGGCGAGCGAGGGGTTGGCCGCGAGGAAGCCGCTCGCCCCGGTGATCGCGAAGAGCATGCGCTCGGTGAGCGCGAACTCCGCGCTGATGCGGCCGAAGATCGAGTCGGCGAGCGCCGCATCGGGGAGCAGCTCCTTGTATCGCGCGGCGACGGAGAGGTCCGCCTTCGCGAGCAGCATGTCGAGGTTCGAGAGCATCGCGCGGAAGAAGGGCCACTCGCGCCACATGCGTGCGAGGAGCGCCTGCCCGCGCTCGCCGTGGCGCGTGACATAGGCGTTGGCCGCGGCGCCGAAGCCATACCAGCCGGGCAGCATCACGCGGCATTGTGCCCACGAGAAAACCCACGGGATCGCGCGCAGGTCCTCGATGCGCTGGGAGTTCTTGCGCGAGGCGGGGCGCGAGCCGATGTTGAGCCCGCTGATCTCGTTGATGGGCGTGGTGGCGCGGAAGTAATCGACGAAGCCCGGCGTCCCGTAGACGAGGTCGCGGTAGGCGCACATCGCCTCGGCGGAGAGCTCGTCCATCGCCGCGTGGAAATCGTCGTGGTGCTCGGGGCGCGCGTCGTCGAAGGCGGCGCGCACGGTGGCCGCGAAGAGCGCCTCCAGGTTGCGCAGGCCGATGTCGCGGTTGGCGTACTTCGCGGCGATCACCTCGCCCTGCTCCGTGAGCCGCAGCTCGCCCTGGACGCTCCCCGGCGGCTGCGCGAGGATCGCGTCGTAGCTGGGCCCGCCGCCGCGGCCCACCGTGCCGCCGCGCCCGTGGAAGAAGCGCAGCCGCACGCCCGCCTCGCGGAACACCTCGACCAGCGCGGCCTCGGCCTTGTAGAGCTCCCAGCTCGACGTGACGTAGCCGCCGTCCTTGTTGCTGTCCGAATAGCCGAGCATCACCTCCTGCGCATCGCCCAGCGAGGCGACGAGCGCGCGCGCCGCGGGGATCGCGAACCACGCGCGCATCGTTTCGGGCGCGCGCTGCAGGTCGCCGATGGTCTCGAAGAGGGGCACGATCTGCAGCCGCGACGCGGGCCGCGCGCCGGGCGTGACGAGGCCCACTTCCTTGAGCAGCACGGCGACCTCGAGGAGATCCGAGACGCTGTCGGTGCGCGAGATGACGTACTGCCGGATCGCCTCGGGCCCGAAGCGCCGGTGCACTTCCGCCGCCGCCTCGAAGGCGCCCAACTCGGTGCGCGCGGCATCCGAATAGCTTGCGAACGGAGTCCGCAGGGGCCGGGGCGACGCGAGCTCTGCGAGCAGCAGGCGCTCGCGCGCCTCTTCCGGCATCGCGCGGTAATCGGCGGCCACGCCCGCTTGCCGCAGCAACTCGGCGAGCAGCGCCTCGTGCGCATCGGAAGTCTGGCGCAAGTCCACGGTGGCGAGATGGAACCCGAACACGGCAACGGCCTTGCGCAGCATGCGCAGGCGCCCGTCGGCGAGGAGCGCGTTGCCGTTCTCGCGCAGGCTCGCGTCGATCGTCGCGAGGTCGGCAGCGAAAGCGCGCGCATCGGGATAGGGCTCGGCCGCGCCCACGGAAGCGCGATGCGGCACGCGCAGGTTGAGCGCCGCGATCGTCGCATCGAGCCGCGCATAGACGCCGCTGATCGCACGCCGGTAGGGCTCGTCGCGCCGGTGCTGCGAGCGATCGGGCGAATGCTCGGCGAGCGCCTTGAGCGCATCCGAGGTGCGCGTGAGCAGCCCCGAGAGCGGAAGCTCGCGGCCGAGCGCGTGCACCTCGTCGAGATAGTGCTCGAAGACCACCTCGCCCTGGCGACGGAACGCGTGCTCGAGCATCTCGCCCGTGACGAAGGGGTTGCCGTCGCGATCGCCGCCCACCCAGCTTCCCACCGCCATCGCGGGCGGCATCTCGGGACGCGCGCCCTCGCCGGGAAGCGCCGCGACGGCATCCTCGACATCGATCGCGAGCCGCGGCACCGCATCGATGAACGTGTAGTGGAAATAGGAGATCGCGTTCTCGATCTCGTCGGGGACGCCGAGCTTCACCGCGCGCAGCATGCGTGTCTGCCAGAGGGTCGCGACCAAGCGGCGCATCTCGAGCACCGCGTCGCTCACCTCCGTGGGCAGCGCCTCCACCGAATCGGCCCGCGCGAGGGCCGAGGCGATGGCGATCTGCCCGTCGAGCGTGCTGCGGCGCTGCACCTCGGTGGGATGCGCGGTGAGCACCGGCACCACGTGGATGCCGGCAAGCCGCTCGCGCGCCTCCTGGCGCCGCATCCCGCGCGCGGCCATCTCCGCCATGAGGCCGCGCAGCGTCGAGGCGAGCGGCGGCGCGCCCTCGCGCCGGTTGTCGCGGTGGCGGCGCACGTGGTGGCGGTCCTCGGCGATGTTGGCGAGCACCGAGAAGTAGCTGAAGGCGCGCACCACGACCATCGCCTCGTCGCTGGTGAGGCCGTCGAGCGTGTGCGAGAGCGTCTCGCGCGAGGCCGTGTCCTCGAGGCGGCGGCTCGCCACCGCGAGACGTCGGATCTCCTCGATTCGATCGAAGGTGGCCGCGCCCTCATAGGCGCGGATCGTGTCGCCGAGCAGTCGTCCCAGCAGGCGGATGTCCTCGGCGAGGGGCGCATCCTTGTCGTGGCGGTCGTTCATCCTTCGGAGATTACCAAAGGACGGGCAATCTTCCGGTTCGCATCGCCCATATACGCCCAAGGCTTCCGGGATTGTGGCTACCGTGACTGCGCAATCAGGTCCAGCGCGAACTGTCGGGAGAATCGCCAGCAATGCGCCTTCTTCGCCGACCGCGGCCAACGCATAGGGCCATGACCGACGCCCGCGACCTCGCCGTCGGCGCCACGCGGATCGCCGAGCGCATCTTCGTGGTCCGCGGCCACAAGGTCATCGTCGACTCGGACCTGGCCGCCCTCTACGGTGTGGCCACCGGCCGCTTCAATGAGGCCGTCCGGCGCAACCGCTCGCGATTCCCCGCCGATTTCATGTTCCAGCTCGAGGCCGGCGAAATCGAAGCTTTGAGATCGCAAATTGCGATCTCGAAGCCGGGGCCGCGGGGGACGGCGCTACGCCCCCTACGTCTTCACCGAGCACGGCGCCATCATGGCCGCCACGGTCCTCAACACCCCGCGCGCCACCGAGGTGTCCGTCTTCGTCGTACGCGCCTTCGTGCAACTGCGCGAGACCGTGAACCAGCAGAAGGAGCTCGCGGCGAAGCTCGACGATCTCGAGCGCAAGCTCCAAGGCCTCGCAGTACGGCACGATTCGCTCGCCGCCAACACGCGCATGCAGTTGAAGCAGGTCTTCGAGGCGATCCGCGAGCTCATGAGCCCGCCCGAGCCCACCAAGAAGCGCCCGATCGGCTTCGTCACCGACGAGTCCAAGAAGCGCAGCTAAGCGGAAGCGGCTTCAATAAGAGGAAGAAGCGCTATACGACGGAGCA
>DASUXK010000525.1:0-2524 GCA_036377935.1 Usitatibacter sp. | reverse complement strand
CCGGGTGGAGCGCGTCGCCCGCAAGGCGGCGGGCGCCATCATCCTCCAGCACCGGATCGGCACGGTGTACGACGCAATCGTCACCGGCGTGAACAAGGACGGCACCTACGTGCGCCTCATGTCACCGCCGGTGGAAGGGCGCGTCATGCGCGGCGAGCGTGGCATGGACGTGGGAGAGCGGGTGCGCGTGAAGCTCATCGCCACCGACCCGAAGCGCGGCTTCGTGGACTTCGAGGGGGTGTCGCAGGCGAACCCCTGAGCCCGGCAGCGGCGCAGGGTGCCGGCAGCCTGGCCTACTTGCGCCGCGAAGCCCCGCCTCCAGAATCAGACCGCCGTCGATATCCCGACGGAGCCCGAGAACCACCCATGTCAGGAGGTCTCGATGTCCGCGCGCGCACTCTCCACGTTCCACCCCTCACGCACCCTGCTGCTCGGCGCCATGGTCGTGGCGCTGGCGGCGACGCCGGCCACGGCGCAGGTGGCGAAGCAGGGCACGATGGCCAAGTCGGATCACTCGGCACAGGCGACCGGGAAAGCGGCGAAGCTCACCTGGGGCAAGGGGCCCGACTTCCTGCCCGCCGGCGCGATGATGGCCGTCGTGAGCGGCGATCCCGGCAAGCCCGGTCCGTTCACGGTGGAGCTGTCGTTCCCGAACGGCTACGCCATCGCGCCGCACACCCATCCCACCGCCGAGCACGTGACGGTGAAGTCCGGCAAGCTGTGGTACGGCATGGGCGACGACGTGAAGAAGGCGGACATGAAGGCGATGAAGCCCGGCAACTCGGGCGACATTCCCGCCAACATGAGCCACTACGTCCGCGCGAGCGGCAAGACCCGGATCGTGCTCAGCTCCACGGGGCCGTTCGTCATCAAGTACGTGCACGCCAAGGACGACCCACGCACCAAGGCGAACTGACGCGTCCCGCTTCCGCCGACTGAGCCTGCCCACCAGCTCAGCCGGCGCCGTCACCCTCCGGATCGCGCCACGTGGCATCGCACTGCGCGATCAGCTCGTCGGCTTCCTTCGGTCCCCAGCTTCCCGCCGGATAGGTGGGCATCGGCTTCGCCGGATGCTCCTTCCAGTAGTTCAGCACCGGGTCGATGATCTTCCACGCCGCTTCCACCTCGTCGCTGCGGGTGAACAGCGTGGCCTCGCCGATCATCACGTCCAGCAGCAGCGTCTCGTACGCCGGCGCCGCGGTCTCCCCGAACGCTTCCGCATAGCTGAAGTCCATGTCCACCGGGGCCACCTCCACGTGCTGCGTCATCGCCACCGCGGCGCCGGGCACCTTCACCTCGAAGTTGAGCGACACGCCCTCGTTGGGCTGCACGCGCATGACGAGCACGTTGGGCTGCAGCGCGCCATGCTCCTTCGCCTCGCCGCCGAACATGAGGTGCGGCGGCGCGTGGAACTGCACGGCGATCTCCGACACGCGCTTCGCGAGCCGCTTCCCGCTGCGGAGGAAGAAGGGCACTCCCTGCCAGCGCCAGTTGTCGATGTGGAAGCGGGCCGCCGCGTACGTGGGCGTCTGCGAGTCGGGGGCGACGTCCGGCTCCTCGCGGTAGCCGCGCACCGCCTGCCCCTTGATCTCGCCGGCCGCGTACTGCGCGCGCACCCACATGTCGGGGATCGTCTCGGGCGTGAACCAGCGCACCGACTTCAGCACCTTCACCTTCTCGTCGCGCACCGCGTCGGCGGTCATGCTCGGCGGCGGCTCCATGGCGGTGAGGGCGAGGAGCTGCATCAGGTGGTTCTGGAACATGTCGCGCACCACCCCCGCCTCCTCATAGTACTTCCCGCGCTTCTCCACCCCCACCTCCTCGGCGGCGGTGATCTGCACGTGGCTGATGTGGCTGCGGTTCCAGATCGGCTCGAAGATGGAGTTGGCGAAGCGCAGGACGAGGACGTTCTGCACCGTCTCCTTCCCGAGGTAGTGATCGATGCGATACACCTGGTGCTCGGCGAACAGCGACAGCACGAGCGCGTTGAGGTCGCACGCCGTCTCCAGGCTGTGGCCGAAGGGCTTCTCCACCACCACGCGCGCCCACGGCCGCGTGGTCGCATCCTCGTGGCGCGGCACGAGCCCGCTGCTCGACAGCCGCTGTACGATCGGCTCGAACACGCTGGGCGGCACGGCGAGGTAGAAGAAGCGGTTGCGCTCCTCCTCGGCGCGATCCTTCTCGATCTCCTCCAGGCGCTGGCAGATGGTCGTGTACGCCGAGATGTCGGTGGCGTCCCCGCCGGCGTAGAAGGTCCGCTGCGCGAGCCAGCGCCAGACTTCCTCGTCCACGAGCTTGATCTCGTCGGATTCGCCGATGGCGGCGCGCATCTTCTGGCGATAGGTGTCGTCCGTCTCGTCGGGCTCGCGTCCCACGGCGAGCACGGCGAAGTGCGGGGCGAGCAGGTGCTCGGCGGCCAGCTGATAGAGCGCGGGAAACAGCTTGCGGCGCGTGAGGTCGCCCGTGGCGCCGAAGATGACCATCGTGCACGGGTCGGCGCGCTCGGTGCTGCCGGGAACGATGC
>DASUXK010000524.1:0-2039 GCA_036377935.1 Usitatibacter sp. | reverse complement strand
CAAGTCGGGCGTGGTGCACAACAGCGAGTCGACGAACAGCCCCGATCCGGTCACCATCGAGCTCGCGATCTCGAAGTGTCCCGGCGAGATCGACAGCAGCCTCGGAAGCTCGTGCTACGTCAAGTCGCAGGTGCGCAACCTCACCGATATCTACTGGATGATCGGGGCATCTTCGGGCATCACCAGCGCGACGGTGGCCAACGCGATCGGCATCTGCTGGACCGAGCCGTCGCAGGGTCCGTACTACGTGAACATCCGCTGGACCTACCAGCAGGGCAGCTGCACCGGCGGCGGTATCTGCGGCTTCAACGTGCAGTGGAACAATAGCGGGTTCTGATCCGACCGCACCCGAAGCAAAAATGCCCGCGCGCGACGAGCGCGCGGGCTTCTTCTTTTCTACAATCTCTCCATGAAACCGCTCATCCTCCTCACGGCGATCGCCGGGCTGTCCCTGGCGGCGCTCGCCGCCGACGTGGCGCCCGATACGCCGCTCATCTCCGAAGGCTCCCTCGTCGTCGATGCCGGCGATGTGGAGGCCTATACCCTCAGCATTCCCGCCGACCGCCGGGCCGACTTCCGGACGGACTACGACCGCGTGGCGGGCGTGGCCGATGGCCTCTTCGTGCGCCGCTCGCTCGCCGCGAAGGCGAAGGCGGCGGGCATCGACCAGGATCCCATCGTGCAGCGGCGCCTGCGCCAGGTGCAGGAAGCCGCGCTCTCCGATCTGTACGCCGAGAAGCTGCGCGCCGAGCCGGTGAAGATCGACCTCGAGCAGCGCGCGCGCGAGCTCTACAAGGCCGAGCCCGACAAGTTCATGACGCCCGAGCTGGTGCACATCGAGTCGATCCTCGTGGACCTGAAGGGCCGCACCCGCGAGATGGCGCTCGCCCGCGCCAAGGACGTGTACGAGCGCGCGGCCGCGGGCAAGGAGGATTTCCTCCAGCTCGCCGCGCGCTATTCCGACGACCCGAGCAAGAACAAGAACGGCGGCGACCTCGGCTACAACTCGCCCAAGTCCTTCGTCGACCCGGTACGCGAGGCGATCGACAAGATGAAGAAGGGCGAGATCGTGGGTCCGATCGAATCGGACTACGGCTTCCACATCATCAAGCTCGTCGATCGCAAGTTGCCCGAGCGCATTCCGTTCGAAGCGGTGAAGCGCAACCTCATCAAGGCCGAGCGCGACAAGGTCGAGCAGAAGCGCGTGGACCAGGCGGTGCAGGCGATCCGCAATTCGCCGACCGTCGTCACGAATCGCGAAAACGTGGAGAAGCTGGTCGTCAAGATCGATCCCAACGTCATCCAGCGGGCGCTCAAGGGCGAGGCCCAGCCCGCGCCCCCGCAGGGCGCCAAGTAGCGGCATGTCCACCATCCGCGTCTTCATCGGCTACGACGAGCGCGAGGCGGCCGCCTTCGGCGTGCTCTCGCACTCGATACACGCCCGCGCCTCGGCGCCGGTGAGCGTCGCGCCGCTCATGCTCTCGCAGCTGGAGGCCGCGGGCCTCTACCGCCGCGAGCGCAATCCCCTGCAGTCCACCGCGTTCTCGTTCTCGCGCTTCCTCACGCCGCACCTGTGCGACTACCGGGGATGGGCGATCTTCATGGACTGCGACATGCTGGTCCTGGACGACATCGCGAAGCTCTGGGCGCTGCGCGACGAGCGCTACGCCGTGCAGGTGGTCAAGCACATGCACGTCCCGCGCGAGGACGTGAAGTTCCTGGGCGCGGTGCAGACCCGCTACGAGAAGAAGAACTGGTCGTCGGTGATGCTCATGAATTGCGCGCGCTGCGCCGCGCTCACCCCCGAGTACGTGAACTCCGCCACGGGGCTCGAGCTGCACCAGTTCAAGTGGCTGGGCGACGACGGCCTGATCGGTGAGCTGCCGCGCCAGTGGAACCACCTCGTGGGCTACGACGCGCCCGATCCGGGCGCCAAGCTCGTGCACTACACGATCGGCGGCCCGTACTTCGAGGAGTACCGCGACTGCGAGTACGCGGCGCAGTGGTTCGCGGAGCGCGATGCGATGCTGCGCGTCTCG
>DASUXK010000523.1:0-4657 GCA_036377935.1 Usitatibacter sp. | reverse complement strand
TGCATCGCGGCGCTCGCGGAATGGACGTTCGCGCCGCACTACGGCCCGTTCACGCCGGAGCTCGCGCTCGCCGTGCTCTACGTCGCGCTCGGCCCCGCGGTGATCGCGTACTGGGCCTGGGGCGGCGGCGTGGCGCGCGTGGGGCCGACCATCGCCGCGCTCTTCTCGAACCTCACGCCGCTCTTCGCCGCGCTCCTCGCGCTCTTCATGCTCGGCCAGTCGCCCTATTGGTACCATGGCGTGGCGTTCGTGCTCATCGCCGGGGGGATCGTCGTCTCCGCGTGGCGTTGATGCGGTAGCATTTCCGGTTTCGATTCCGAGAGCTCCCATGCCCGACCTCCTCCACGAACGCCGCGGCGACGCCGCCTGGATCACCTTCAACCGTCCCGAGGCGCGCAACGCCCTCACGTTCGCGATGTACGAGGAGCTCGCGAAGATCTGCGAGGCGGCGAACACCGACGACTCCCTGCGCGTGATGGTGATCCG
Organism: Usitatibacter sp.; assembly: GCA_036377935.1. Classification (GTDB taxonomy): domain Bacteria; phylum Pseudomonadota; class Gammaproteobacteria; order Burkholderiales; family Usitatibacteraceae; genus Usitatibacter. Next base: position 4,171 of record DASUXK010000523.1, on the reverse strand, counting down.
CGGCGCGGGCGAGAAGGCCTTCGCCTCGGGCACCGACATCAACCAGTTCCGCGCCTTCAAGTCGCCGCAGGATTCCCTCGACTACGAGGCGCGCATCGACCGCATCCTCACCTCGCTCGAGCAATGCCGCGTGCCGACCATCGCCGCCATCTCGGGCGCGTGCACGGGAGGCGGCGCCGCGATCGCCGCCTGCTGCGACCTTCGCATCGCCTCGAGGAACGTCCGCATCGGGTTCCCGATCGCGCGCACGCTGGGCAATTGCCTCTCCAGCGCGAGCCTCTCGCGGCTCTCCGCGCTCGTCGGGCCCGCGCGCACCAAGGACCTCATCTTCACGGCGCGGCTCGTGGAGGCGGACGAGGCGCTGCGCGTGGGGCTGGTGGGAGAGATCGTCGAGGACGCGGCGGCGCTCGAGCGGCGAGCCGAGGAGCTCGCGAAGGCGGTGGCGGGCCATGCGCCGCTCACGCTGCGCGCGACCAAGGAAGGACTGCGCCGGCTGCAGAACCGCCTCTCGCGCGACGAGGCCGAGGACCTCATCCTCATGTGCTACATGAGCGCCGATTTCCGCGAAGGCATGGACGCGTTCCTCAACAAGCGCGCGCCGCAGTGGAAGGGTGCCTAGCCCTCAGATCCCCGCGAACCACTCGTAGCCCTGGTCTTCCCAGTAGCCGCCGCGCCCGCCGCGGATGCGCGAGTAGTCGTCCACGAGCTCGATCGCCATCAGGTACTTCGCCATCTTGTAGCCGAGCTGGCGCTCCACGCGAAGGCGCAGCGGCGCGCCGTTCTGGATGGGAAGCGCCTCGCCGTTGAGACCGTACGCGAGGATCGTCTGCGGATGACGGGCGTCCTCCATGTCGATGCTCTCGTAGTACCTGGACTCGGGCGTGCCTTCCATCGGGTCGGCGCAGTGGAACACGACGAAGCGCGCCGCCGGGAGCGGCCGCACCCGCTCGAGCACCTCGTGCAACGGAACACCCGTCCATTTGCCGATGGCGCTCATCCCTCGACGCAATCGTGGCGCGTGATCTGCGTGCGGGACGGCATCGCGCGAAGGTCCGCGAGGCTCAACGCGAGACGATGCTCCACCAGGCCGCCCACGCGCAGCCGCCAATCGGCGAAGCCGCCGTCCGCGAGCCGAAGGTATTCGGCATCGTTCGGGACCGCCGTGCCGTTGCTGCGGAAGCGCGGCGAGATGTCGCTTTCGGCGTACTCCCTCGCGAGCGCGCGGCGCGGGACCACGAGGCGCTGCGCGCGGTACGTGAGCGACTCGGCGCTTTCGAGGATCGGCGGGAACCATCCCGTTCGCGAGAGGCGATCGCACCCGGATAGAAGGAGCGCGCCGAGCCCTCCCGCCGCGCGCAGCAGGAACGATCGACGGCGATTCAACGCTCTCCTCCCGGCGGCACGCGATACTTCCCGGTGATCATCGAGCGCAGGTTGTTCCACGCGCCGGTCGCGACCACCTCGAACACGTGCACGAGCGTGAACGCCACGAGGAGCGCCGCCGCGGCGAAGTGGAGCGTTCGCACCGACTGCCGGCCGCCGAACACGTCGACCCATCCCGGCCAGATCGCGTCGAGCGACGGCGACATGCCGAGCCCCATCAGCACGAGGAAGGGAACGAGCCCGAAGACGACGCCGAGGTAGGCGAGCTTCTGCAGGACGTTGTAGCGCCTCGCCGCCTCGCCCTTCGGATGGCGCAGGCGCAGGTGATCGGCGATGGAGCGGCCGATGCCGCGAAGCTCGCCACGCGTCGGCCTCAGCTCGCGCGAGAAATGCCCGCTCGCGATCGTGTATGCGAGATACGCGATGCCGTTCGCAACCAGCACCCACGCGAAGAAAAGGTGCCAGCGCCTTCCCATCGCGAGCCATTGCATCGAGGGGAGCGTGATCCATCCCGGGAAGGGGCCGGGCGAGAAGATCGGCCCCGCGCCGGTATACGACGATTTGCCCCAGTAGAGCGCCGGGTGCGCGTTGAAGATCTGCAGGCCGCTCATGAGCAGCACGACCACGGCCGCCACGTTGATCCAGTGCATCACGCGCACGGCGAGCGAATGGCGCCGGTATAATGCGGGGGTCATCGGGGAGTAGCCGCCCTTCTCACGAAGGGGCCTGCGTCAACATGCTTGACCGACCGGTCATGGCGCAGGCAGTTCCCAGCCTGGCGAGACCTTTGACCACGCGGCGTCCGGGATTCGGCCGGGGATGCGCGTGGTCATCCGTCCCGCACCGGCCCCGGAGAACGCATTGCAGTCCCTCCTCGTTTCCACGGGCGTCGTCGCCCTCGCCGAGATCGGCGACAAGACCCAGCTCCTCGCTTTCCTCCTCGCGGCACGTTTCCGCAAGCCGCTGCCCATCGTGGCCGGAATCCTCGGCGCGACGATCGTGAACCATGGCCTCGCCGGCGCGTTGGGCGCCTGGATCACAACGCACGTGAACCCGCAGGCGCTGCGCTGGATCCTCGGCGTGTCGTTCATCGCGATGGCCGCGTGGACGATGATCCCCGACGAGATCGAGGAGGACGAGGCGAAGCTTGCGAAGGGCTTCGGCGTCTTCGGCGCGACGCTCGTCACCTTCTTCCTCGCCGAGATGGGCGACAAGACGCAGCTCGCGACCATCGCCCTCGCCGCCCATTACGGCGCCCCTGTCTTGGTCGTGATCGGAACGACGCTCGGAATGCTCATCGCCGACGTGCCCGCGGTCTTCGTGGGCGAGAAGCTCGCGAAGAGGATCCCGATGCGGCTCGTGCATTCCATTGCGGCGGCGATCTTCGCGGCGCTGGGGGTGGCGACACTGCTGGGGGTGGGGGCGAAGTGGGGGTTCTAGCGATGGTGTGCCAGCCGACGCGCTGAAGCGCCGGGGCACGGGTTCCGACGAGCTCTAACGACCGGGTTGAGCGGCCGGGCACGCTGCCGATGCGGCGCCGTTCCTCCGCCAAACGCTTGCAAGCCAGGTCTGCCGCTCAAGCGGTAACCCCGGTGGACGATAGTAGTACTCCAACTCCGTGAACGCCGCGCGTTCGAGAAACGCGCGCCATGATTCGAGGTCGTGATACGCCCCATACCGTCCGCGATTCCAGCCCTCCTCGTTATTCCCCCGCGGATTCGAAGTGAAGAGCACGCCATCGGGCTTGAGCGCGGCATGCAATTCGCTCAGTACCCGCGGCAGCTCCTTGCATGGCACGTGGAACAGCGAGGCGTTGGCGAAGATGCCGTCGAAGCGGCCCGCGGGAAGCCTCAGGGCGAGGAAATCCTGCTCCCAGACTTCGCAGCCGCTGTGCTCGCGTGCCATGGCGGCAAGCGGCGGAGAGCCTTCGAGGCCGATCGGGTCGTGGCCTAGCGCACGAAACGTCACCAAGTCACGCCCCGGGCCGCAGCCGAAATCGAGTATGCGCAGCGGTGGCGAACCGCGAATGTGCCGCAGCAGCGCCTCGACGTTCTGCTTCACATCGTGGTCGCGCGTGCCCTCCCAGAATTCGGCGGCGCGTTCGTTGTAGTGTTTGAGCGTCTTCGCCGTGATGAGAGCCAAGTCCTCGCGAACCTCTGTCATCGGGATCCTTCGATTTCCTGTGAGATCTAGCGACCGAGTCGAGCGGCCGGGCACAACGCCGATGCCGCGGCCAGACGCGGCCCACCGTGCCTCACGGTCCGCTCCAACGCGGTGTTAGGCATCTCGTGCCTACAGGTCTTCCGGCGTGATGCCCGTGTGCTTCGCGATCCGAGCCAGCATCTTTGGTCCAATTTCCTCTCCGTCGTGAAATGCGAAGACGAAATCCGGGTAGCCGTTGCGGCTAAGCGTGCGATGTGACCCCGATTGACGCTTGAGTTGCCACCCGACGCTCAGCAACGCCGCGAAAACGCGACGCGCCTTGGTCGAAGGCCAATGTGTCACGCAGCAATGCTGAAGGTGATGGCCTGGGGTCCGGTCTCGTGATTTTCGAGACGTTCAGCCAGCACGCGAAGGGCGAGGACTTGTGCTTTCGCCATGGCGTCGTTTGCAGAGTCACCGTACGCAAGAACACCGGGCAGCTGCGGTACTTCCGCCAGCCACCGGCCGTCGTCCTCGCGCTCGCACTCGATCACAAAATTCATGGCGGTGCCTATTTTACGCCGCTGCTTGCGAGATGCCTAACGACCGAGTTGAGCGGCCGGCCACAATGCCGATGCCGCGGCCA
>DASUXK010000522.1:0-8400 GCA_036377935.1 Usitatibacter sp. | reverse complement strand
GTGTTCCTCGGGCTCTCCGCCGGCGGCGTGCTCAAGCCCGAGATGGTGCGCAAGATGGCCGAGCGGCCACTGATCCTCGCGCTCGCCAACCCCGAGCCCGAGATCCGCCCCGAGGTGATCCGCGAGGTGCGCGACGACGCGATCATCGCCACCGGCCGCTCCGACTATCCGAACCAGGTGAACAACGTCCTGTGCTTCCCGTTCATCTTCCGCGGAGCGCTCGACGTGGGCGCCACCTGCATCAACGAGCCGATGAAGCTCGCGGCCGTGAATGCGATCGCAGACCTGGCGCTCGCCGAGCAGTCGGACATCGTGGCGCAGGCCTACGGGCACGAGCAGGTGAGCTTCGGGCCCGAGTACCTCATCCCGCGGCCGTTCGATCCGCGCCTCATCGTGAAGATCGCGCCGGCCGTTGCCCGCGCCGCCATGGACAGCGGTGTCGCGACCGATCCCATCAAGGATTTCCCGGCCTACGTCGATAAGCTGAACGAGTTCGTGTACCACTCGGGCCTCATCATGAAGCCCGTGTTCGCCGCGGCGAAGGCGGCGCCCAAGCGCATCGTCTTCACCGAGGGCGAGAACGAGCGCGTGCTGCGTGCGACGCAGGTGGTCGTCGACGAGGGCCTCGCGAATCCGATCCTCGTGGGACGCCCCGCTGTCCTCGAGCGGCGCATCGAGCGCTACGGCCTTCGCATCCGCCCGGGCGTGGACTTCGAGGTGGTGAACCCCGAGGGCGATCCCCGCTACCGCGACTACTGGAGCGAGTATTACCGCATGATGGAGCGGCGCGGCGTGAGCATCCCGTACGCGAAGCTCGAGATGCGCCGCCGGCCCTCGCTCATCGGCGCGATGATGGTGCACCGCGGAGAGGCCGACGGCATGATCTGCGGGATGATCGGCACGTACAAGGGCCACCTGCCGTTCGTGGACAACGTGATCGGCAAGCGCCCCGGCGTGAAGAACTATTACGCGATGAACGCGCTGATGCTGCCGCGGCGCACGGTGTTCATCTGCGACACCTACGTGAACGTCGACCCCAGCGTGGAGCAGCTGGTCGAGATGACGATGCTCGCCTCCGACGAGCTGCGCCGCTTCGGCCTCACGCCCAAGGTGGCGATGGTGTCGCACTCGAGCTTCGGCACGAGCGAGGCGGCCTCGGCGGCGAAGATGCGCGAGGCGCTCGAGGCGATCCGCGCCCGCGCGCCCGAGCTGGAGATCGAGGGCGAGATGCACGGCGATGCGGCGCTCTCGGAGGAAGTGCGCCTCAAGGCGTTCCCGAATTCGCGGCTCAAGGGCGAGGCGAACCTCCTCATCATGCCGACGCTCGATGCGGCGAACATCTCCTTCAACCTGCTGAAGATCGTCGGCGGCTGGGGCATCACCGTGGGCCCCGTGCTGCTCGGCGCGGCCAAGCCCGTGCACATCCTCACGCCCACCGCGACGGTGCGGCGCATCATCAACATGACCGCGCTCGCCGTGGTCGACGCGCAGTACGAACGCCGTTCCAACACCGGAGGCGCGCCATGACCGACCGGTTCCACCACCTCTTCATCTCGCCCTCCGATTTCGAGCGCTCGCTCGCGTTCTACCGCGACACGCTCGGCTGGAGCATCACGCGCAAGTGGGGCGGCAACGGCGCCGGGCGCGGCGTGGTGCTCTCCGGCGGCGGCATCGAGGTGGTGCTCGCGGAGAACGAGGGCAAAGGCGGCCCGCGGCCGACGCTGCACCTCGACGTGCACGATCTCGAGGCGCGCTTCAAGGCGCTTCCGAAGGGGACGGACGTGGTCACGAAACCCGAGGCCACGCACTGGGGCACGCGCTGGTTCGTGATTCGCGATCCGGACGGCAACCTCATCGCCTTCGAGGAGGTGCGTCCGCGTGGCGGCTAGCCTGCAGGGGCGGCCTTCGGTCGCCGGCGCCCGCGAGCACGCCGTACGGCTCCCCCGGGCGCTGCGCGAGCCCGCCACCATCGGCGTCTGCGCGCCTTCGGGCCGCGTGGACGAGGCGGCGCTGCAGCTGGGCTGTGCGTACCTCGGCGAGCTCGGCCACAAGGTCGTGGTGCCCGGCGAGACGCTGCACGCCTGGCGCTACTTCGCCGGGAGCGACGAGGAACGGCTGCAGGGCTTCCACGCGCTCGTCGACGATCCCGCGGTCGATCTGGTGATCGCGGCGCGCGGCGGCTACGGGCTCTCGCGGCTCCTTCCGCGCATCGACTGGGCGAAGGTGGCCGCGAGCGGCAAGGCGTTCGTGGGCTTCAGCGACTTCACCGCGTTCAACATGGCGGCCTACGCGTGCTCGAACCTGGTGACTTTCCACGGCCCGATGCTCGCCGTGGATTTCGGCCGGCCGCAGCTCGACACCTTCACCGAGCAGCACTTCTGGATGGCGCTCTCGCGGCCGAGCCACCGCATCGAGGACATCGCGTGCGAGCACGGCTACGAGCCGCGACGGGTGGACGGCATCCTCTGGGGCGGAAACCTGTCGCTCCTCGCGCATCTGGTCGGCACGCCGTACTTCCCGTCCATCGACGGCGGCATCCTCTACGTCGAGGAGATCGCCGAGGAGCCGTACGCGGTCGAGCGCATGTTCATGCAGCTCCACCACGCCGGCGTGCTGGGGCGCCAGCGCGCGCTCGTGCTGGGCGACTTCTCCGACTGCGTCCCCTCCAACCCGCTGCGCTATCCCTACTCGATGGAGGAGGTGGTGGAGACGCTGCGCCACGCGCTGCCCTTCCCCGTCCTCACCGACCTGCCCTTCGGCCACATCCCGCGCAAGGTCACCCTCCCCTTCGGCGCCCCCGGCACCCTCTCCATCCACGCCGACGGCTACTCCCTGCGCTTCTCCGACCACCTGAAATAGAAAACCGGGGACAGACCACATTTTCTAAAGTGCGAAACGGTTGCGGCGTGGAAACACTTCAAACCACAACGGCCGTTTCGCACTTTGGAAAATGTGGTCTGTCCCCGGTTTTTGTCAGACGAGGCCGTGGGCGACCATGGCGCGGGCGACCTTGAGGAAGCCGGCGATGTTGGCGCCGATCACGTAGTTGCCCGGAGCGCCGAATTCCTCCGCCGTCTCGAAGGAAGCGGCGTGGATGCGCGTCATGATGTCGTCGAGTCGGCGCTCGGTGTGCTCGAAGGTCCACGAGTCGCGGCTCGCGTTCTGCTGCATCTCGAGCGCGGAGGTCGCCACGCCGCCGGCGTTCGCCGCCTTGCCCGGCCCGAACGCGATGCCCGCGTCCATGAACGCGCGCACCGCCTCGGGCGTGCTCGGCATGTTGGCGCCCTCCGCGACGGCGATGCAGCCGTTCGCGAGAAGCGCGCGCGCGTCGCGGCCGTTGAGCTCGTTCTGCGTGGCGGAGGGCATGGCCACGTCGCACGGCACCTCCCAGATGTTTCCGCCCGGCAGGTAGCGCGCGTCCTTGTGGAACTGCGCGTAATCGGCGATGCGCCGGCGCTCGACTTCCTTCAGGCGCTTGAGGAGCTCGAGGTCGACGCCCTTGTCGTGCACGATCACGCCGTCGGAATCGGAGCAGGCGACGACCTTCGCACCGAGCTGCTGCAGCTTCTCGATGGTGTAGAGCGCCACGTTGCCCGATCCGGAGACGACGCAGGTCTTGCCCTCCAGGCGGTCCTTGCGCACCTTGAGCATCTCCCGCAGGAAGTACACCGCGCCGTAGCCGGTCGCTTCCCGGCGCACCAGCGAGCCGCCCCAGCCCAGCCCCTTGCCCGTGAGCACGCCCGATTCGTAGCGGTTCGTGATGCGCTTGTATTGGCCGAACAGGAAGCCGATCTCGCGCCCGCCCACCCCGATGTCGCCCGCCGGCACGTCGGTGTACTCGCCGAGGTGGCGATAGAGCTCCGTCATGAAGCTCTGGCAGAAGCGCATCACCTCGTTCTCCGAGCGCCCCTTCGGGTCGAAATCCGAGCCGCCCTTCGCGCCGCCGATGGGCATCCCGGTGAGCGCGTTCTTGAAGAGCTGCTCGAAGCCGAGGAACTTGATGATCCCCAGGTAGACCGAGGGATGGAAGCGCAGCCCGCCCTTGTAAGGGCCGAGCGCGCTGTTGAATTCCACGCGGAAGCCGCGGTTGATGTGGACCTCGCCGCGGTCGTCCTGCCAGGGGACGCGGAAGATGATCTGGCGCTCGGGCTCGCAGATGAGCTCGATGATCTTGCGCTCCGCGAATTCCGGGTACTTCACGAGGACCGGCCCGAGGGACTCGAGCACTTCCTTCACCGCCTGGTGGAACTCCTCCTCGCCCGGGTTGCGGGCCTTCACCTGCTGGTAGATCGATTCGATCTTCTCTTCCAATGCCATGTGTCGTCCTTCCTTTCCACGGACGAACGTAGCACGGGCCGCGCGCGCGGGCCTTGCACGCGGTCAATTACGAGGGCGCGGGTCCTGCCTTGCCGGTGCTAGGCCGCGACGCGGATGGGCAGCGGAATCGCTTGCCCGGCGGGTGCACGCCACCGGCGCAGCAGGCCCGCCTCGAGCGCGCGAGCCTGCTCGAGGTTACGCATCTTCACGTGGCCGAAGCCGCGGATGTGCGACGGAACGGACGCGATCTCGACGGCGAGAGGAAGGCGCGCGGCATCGAGCGACTGCAGCAGCTCCTCGACAACCTTGCGGTACTCGTCGGGCAGGCGGCGCTCGGTGCGGCGCTCCTCCGAGTAGCCGAAGGGATCGAGCGCCGTGCCGCGCAGGCCCTTGAAGCGCGCGAGGAGGCCCATCGCCCGCAGCATCCACGGGCCGTAGGTGCCCTTGCGAAGCTCGCCGGTGGCCGGGTCCTTCTTCGCCCACAGCGGCGGCGCGAGGTGCAGCTTCAGCTCGTAGTCGCCCTCGAATTGCGCCTTCACGCTGTCGAGGAAGTCGCTCGCGGTGTAGAGCCGTGCGACCTCGTACTCGTCCTTGTACGCCATGAGCTTGAAGAGGTTGCGGGCGACGGCGTCGGTGAGCGCCGTGGAATCGGGCGCCTTCGAGCGCTCGGCCGCGCGAACGCGCTCGACGAACTCGGTGTACCGGCGGGCATATGTCTCGTCCTGGTAGTCGGCGAGGAAGGCGCGGCGCCGGGCGATGGCTTCGTCCAGCGACTCGGAAAGCCGGTGGCTCTCCCGCTTCGCCTCGGACGGCCCGGCGGCGCGCTTCACGGCCTCCACATCCACCGCGGCGCGCCGGCCCCAAGCGAACGCCGCCTTGTTCGATTCCACCGCGGCGCCGTTCAGCTCGATCGCCTGCACGATCGACGCCTCGGTGAGCGGGATGAGGCCCTTCTGCCACGCGTAGCCCATCATGAAGAGGTTGGTGGCGATGGAGTCGCCGAGAAGCGCGGTGGCGATCTCGGAGGCGTCCACGAAATCGACCGCTTCGGTGCCGCACGCATCGCGGATCGCATCCGCCATGCTCGCCGTGGGAATCTGCAGGTCCGGATCCTTCGTGAAGCCGCCCGTGGGCGCGACATCGCCGTTGATCACCGCCCGCGTGAGCCCCGACTGCATCTTCGCGATCGCCTCGTCGGAGGCGGCCACGATCATGTCGCAGCCCAGCACGACCTTCGCTTCGCCCGCCGCGATGCGCACGGCGTGGATCTCCTCGGGGCGCCGCGCGATGCGGATGTGCGAGTACACCGACCCGCCCTTCTGCGCGAGGCCGGCCATGTCGAGCACCGCCACGCCCTTGCCCTCGATGTGCGCGGCCATGCCGAGTAGCGCGCCGATGGTGACGACTCCCGTGCCGCCCACGCCGGTGACGAGGATGCCGTAGGGACGGTCGAGGGTGGGGAGCGTGGGGCGTGGAAGCTCGCTCTCCCTTGGGAGAGGCCCGGGGTGAGGGTCGACGGCCGCCCGTCTCTTCCTGAGCTGCCCGCCCTCCACCGTCACGAAGCTCGGGCAGAAGCCCTTCACGCAGGAGTAGTCCTTGTTGCAGCTGCTCTGGTCGATGGCACGCTTGCGGCCGAACTCGGTCTCGACGGGCACCACCGACAGGCAGTTCGACTTCACGCTGCAGTCGCCGCAGCCCTCGCACACCAGATCGTTGATGACGACGCGCTTCGCCGGATCGGGGAACTTGCCGCGCTTCCTGCGCCGCCGTTTCTCCGCCGCGCAGGTCTGGTCGTAGACCAGCACCGACACGCCCGGCGTCTCGCGTAGCTCGCGCTGCACGGAGTCGAGGTCGTCGCGATGGTGGACGGTCACGCCCGGCGCGAAATCGGCGCCGGCGGGATACTTCTCCGGCTCGTCCGTCACGACGACGATCTTCTTCACGCCCTCGGCCGCGACCTGCTTCGTGATGAGCGGCACCGTGAGCGGGCCATCCACCGGCTGGCCGCCCGTCATCGCCACCGCGTCGTTGTAGAGGATCTTGTACGTGAGGTTCACGTTCGCGCCGACCGCCGCGCGGATCGAGAGCAGCCCCGAGTGGAAGTACGTGCCGTCGCCGATGTTGGCGAACATGTGCTTCGTCTCGGTGAAGGGCTGGATGCCGATCCACGGCGCGCCCTCGCCGCCCATCTGCGTGAAGGTCATCGTCTGGTCGGGCCGGATCCAGATCGCCATGTAGTGGCAGCCGATGCCCGCCATCGCCTGCGATCCTTCCGGCACGCGGGTCGACGTGTTGTGCGGGCAGCCCGAGCAGAAGTACGGGATGCGCGCGATCCTGGCGCGGGGACTGGCGAGCGCCGACTCCTTCGCCTCGAGGAACTTGAGCCGGGCCTCGATGATGTTCGAGGTATAGAACTTCCCGATGCGCCGCGCGATCACCTTCGCGATCATCGCCGGCGTGAGCTCGCCCGCGGCGGGCAGCAGCCATTCGCTGCGGTGCACTTCCCACTCGCCGTGCTCGTCGTACTTGCCGATCACGCGCGGACGGACGTCGTCGCGCCAGTTGTAGAGCTGCTCCTTCATCTGGTACTCGATGAGCTGGCGCTTCTCCTCGACCACCAGGATCTCGTCCAGGCCCTTGGCGAATTCGCGCACGCCGTTGGGCTCCAGCGGCCAGGGCATGCCGACCTTGCAGAGGCGGATGCCGATCTCGGCCGCGTGCTTCTCGTCGATGCCCAGGTCCTCGAGCGCCTGCAGCACGTCGAGGTAGCTCTTGCCCGAGGCGATGATGCCCAGGCGCGGGTTGGGCGAATCGATGGTGACGCGGTTCAGGCGGTTCACGCGCGCGTAGGCGAGCGCGGCGTAGATCTTGTCGTGCTGCAGGCGCAGCTCCTGCTCCATCGGCGCGTCGGGCCAGCGGATGTTGAGGCCCGCGGGCGGAACCGGGAAATCGTCGGGAAGGAGGATGCGCGGCTCGGTGGGATCGACGGGGATCGAGGCCGAGGAATCGACGGTCTCGGAGATGGTCTTGAATGCGACGTAGCAGCCGGAGTAGCGCGACATCGCGAAGCCGTGCAGGCCCAGCTCGAAGATCTCCTGCACGCCGGTGGGATACAGCACCGGGATCATCGCCGCGTCGAAGGCGTGCTCGCTCTGGTGCGGGAGCGTCGAGGATTTGCACGCGTGGTCGTCGCCCGCCACCAGCAGCACGCCGCCGTGCTTCGAGGTGCCCGCGGCGTTCGCGTGCTTGAAGACGTCGCCGCAGCGGTCCACGCCCGGCCCCTTGCCGTACCACATCGCGTAGACGCCGTCGTACTTCGCGCCCTGGAAGAGCCCCACCTGCTGCGAGCCCCACACCGCGGTCGCCGCGAGCTCCTCGTTCACGCCGGGGACGAAATGGATGTGGTGCTCGCGAAGGTGGTCCTTCGCCTTCCACAGCGCCTGGTCGAAGCCGCCGAGCGGGGAGCCGCGATAGCCCGAGATGAATCCGGCGGTGTTCAACCCCGCGGCGAGGTCCCTCTCGCGCTGGATCATCGCGAGGCGCACGAGCGCCTGGGTGCCGGTGAGGTAGATGCGGCCGGAGGCGAGGGTGTACTTGTCCTCCAGCGAGACGGGCAATGCGGACATGCGTGCTCCTCCGAGAGAGCGGTGCTTTGTGGGCGCCATCCACCGGCCTGCGGGATTGTGTCCCGGGCCGGTCTTATGGGCCAATTATAGCGGTTGGACCCTTCGGAGCCGCCGGATGGTTCCGAAAACCGGGGTCAGACCCCATTTTCCGCTGGCCGCGGGAGCGGACTCCCGCTCGGAAAATGGGGTCTGACCCCGGTTTCGATCAGAAGAGGCTTCCCTGCCCCGCGCGCGAAGGCGGCCGGAAGCGCGTGGTGTCGAGCTCGAAGTCCATGGCGTGGCCGGTGAGGCCGAGGCGCTCGCGGGCGATGGTGAAGCGGCGGCGCAGGAGCTCGGCGAAGAGGCCCGTGCCGCGCATCCGCGAGCCGAAGGAGGGATCGTTGTCGCGGCCCTGGCGCATCTCGTGGACTCGCGACATCACGTGCGCGGCCTTGAGCGGGAAGTTCGACTCGAGCCA
>DASUXK010000521.1:0-3018 GCA_036377935.1 Usitatibacter sp. | reverse complement strand
CGAGCGCTGCCGCACCGCCGATGCCATCGTCCTCGGCCCCGTGTCCCACGCGCAGTATCCGCCTCGCGCGGAGGGCGGCCTCAATCCCTCGGCGGAGCTGCGCATCGGGCTCGATCTCTACGCCAACGTGCGGCCCAGCCGCACGCGCGAGGCGATCGCGCATTGGGGCCGCGGGCCGATGGACCTCGTGATCGTGCGCGAGAACACCGAAGGCTTCTATGCGGACCGCAACATGCACGCGGGGAGCGGCGAGTTCATGCCGGCCCCGGGCGTTGCGCTCGCGGTGCGCAAGGTGACGGCGCGCGCCTCGCGGCGCATCGCGCGGGTCGCGTTCGAGCTCGCGCGCCGCCGGCGCCGCAAGGTGACCGTCGTGCACAAGCGCAACGTGATGCGCGTCAGCGACGCGCTCTTCGTGGGCGAGGTGCAGGAGGTGGCGCGCGAGTTTCCCGACGTGACGCTCGACGACCAGCTCGTCGATTCGATGGCCGCGCTGCTGGTGCGCGACGCGCAGCGCTTCGACGTCGTCGTGACCACCAACATGTTCGGCGACATCCTCTCCGACGAGGCGGCGGAGCTCTGCGGCAGCCTCGGCCTCGGCGCCTCGCTCAACGCCGGCGACGACCGCGCCATGGCGCAGGCGCAGCACGGCTCCGCGCCGGACATCGCGGGGCGCGACCTCGCCAATCCCGCCTCGCTGATCCTCTCGGCCGCGATGCTCCTCGACCGGCTCGCGTCGCGCCACGGCCGGCAGGCGTGCGGGGAGGCGGCCCGCGCGATCGAGGCCGCGGTGGAGTCGCTCCTCGCCGATCCGCGCACGCGAACGCGCGATCTCGGCGGCGCGCTCGGCACGCGCGAGTTCGCGGCCGCCGCCTGCGCGGCGGTCAGCTCGCGCAGCTCGCCGAGCGCCTGATCGCGCGCAGCGGCTTCCACACCGCGGAGGCGCGCGGCGCCTTGGCGATCGCGAAGAACACCTGCATGCGCCCGGCCGCGCAGGGGCGCAGGGCGATCTCGACGTTGAGCACCAGCGGCTCGGCGGCGGAGAAGGCGTTCCAGGTATGGATGCGCCCCGCGTAGCCCGAGCGCCAGCCCCCGGGCGCGTCGAGCGGATGCAGCACCGCGGCGCTTTGCGGAACCAGGGCGTCGATCTTGCGCGCGATCGCGACGTTGTTCATGAGGCCGTCGAAGTAGACGCCGAGCGCGCGCTCGAGCGCCTCGGGCTCCATGAGCTTGCCCTCGATGTCCCACAGCACGACGTAGCTGAAGCCGGCCTCCCCGGAGAAGTCCGACCAGCCGGGCGAGAAGCGCACCTGCTCGGTGCCCGAGTACGGAAGCGAAGGCGCGTACGGCAGCGGGAACGTGAACGATTCCCTGCGCCATCCGTCGGGCGCGGCGAGCTCGGCGTATGCGGCGAACGAGAACGCCGCCGTCGCGGCGAGCGCGACGGCGGCGTGGGCGATGCGTTTCGGCAGTGCGTTCTTCAAGGGCGATCCTCCGGGCGCGATTATCGCCCAGGGGAGCGCCCGTGCCGCTAGCCTCCCGCGGGCGCCGCCGGCGCCTGCTTGAGCGTGCCCTCGATCACCACGTTCGTCCCGCCCTGCGCGTCGCGCGTGTTGCGCTCGAGGTTCACGACGAGCCGCGACGGTCCCGCCCGCATCACGTGCACGTGCGTGAACGCGCCGTCGAAGAGCGCCTGGTCGCACCCGGCGAAGTCGAGCTCGCCGCCGAAGCCGCCGTGGTCGCCGTGGCCGGTGAACGATTGCAGCGTGCCGGTCACGACGCAGCCGAAGCCGCTGCCGGTGACCGCGCCCGAAGCGTCGATCGAAAGCGAGAGGGTCTTGTTCGCCGCGGCCGGCTCGAGCACGTTGCCGGTCGCGAGGTGCTGCTCGGCCACCCATGCGACCGTCCCCGACCAGTCGCCGGCGACGCTCGCGAATCCGCCCGCATCCGGCGGCGGCGCTTCGGCATCGGCGTTGGCGAGGCGCGCCTCGATCGAGGCCTCGTCGCCTTCGCCCTCGCGCTGCAGGCGCACCATCAGCGTCGAGGCGCCGAAGCGCTCGAAGCGCACCTTGGCGTAATCGCCGTCGAAGGCCGGGTCCTCGCAGCCGCTCGCGCTCGCGGTGCCGCGGAAGAACGAGCGGAAGCCGTCGCCCGCCTGCACCTTCCCGGTGAACGTGCACCCGGCGCCGGTTCCCTGCAGGTTGCCGTCCGCGTCGAGGGTGAGCGAGAGCGCGTCCACCGAGCGGGTCTCGGTGGTCGGCGTCTCGACCTTCCAGCGCGCGCTGCCGGTCCAGGTTCCCGCCAGGGCCGAGAAGTCGCTCGCGGTCGCGGGGAGGTCGGCCTCCGTGCCGGTCGCCGGGTTGTCCACCGCGCAGAACGCGGCGCCCTCGACGATCCACTGCCGGTCGGCCATCAGCTCGGCGAGCCGGGCGTCATCCACGAAGCGGTGGTTGGAGCCCTCGCCGTGGGCGAAGCCGTCGTTGTACACGCGCTCGATCGCGGTCGTGCCCGCGGGGCACGTGCCGCCCGAGGACGGCGTGAGCACGTAGAACGCGATGCCTTCGTAGCCCCAGCCGCGCACCGTGCCCGTCGCCGCCCGCTCCTGCGCCGCCTGCGCCTTCAATTGCCGGCACTCGGAATCGTCCGCGGTGTAGAAATGCGAGTTCGCCGCGGGCGAATAGAAGCGGCAGACCGGCTGCGCGCCGGCGGGTGCGGCGGACTTCGTGAGCCATGCCTGGAACGCGCGGCCGGTGCGCACCCAGCCCGCCCCCGCGGCGCCCGAGTCGATGCCGAGCGCTTCGGATCCGGTGGCCGTGATGAAGTAGTGCCCGGTCGCCTCGTTGTAGAACTCCACCGCTTCGGTGTCCGGCGCCGCGGCTCGCGCGCTCGCGCCGAAGCCGAGGAGCAGGGCGGCCATTGCAATGGTTCTTCGCTGCATGGAACCTCCGCTGTGCTATGGGATATGAAGCGGAGGGATGCACATGCAGGAACCGTGCCGAACGGACTACAGGGGCGGCGGTG
>DASUXK010000520.1:0-8808 GCA_036377935.1 Usitatibacter sp. | reverse complement strand
CGAGGCCCGGCGCAAGAACACCCGCCTCGACCGCCGGAAAAGATAAACCGGGGACAGACCCCATTTTCCAAAGGGCGAAATGGTGAAGTGCTTCATGCCATTTCGTCCTTTGGAAAATGGGGTCTGTCCCCGGTTTTATCTCCTGCGGAAGCGGAAGATGCCCAGGCTGCCGCGCAGGTTGGGGAGCATCTGCACGGTCCTGCCCTCGTGGATCACGCGCTCGTCGAGGATCCGGGCGCCGACCTGCGCGCACAGGTCCTCGAAGTCCTTCACCGTGCACAGGTGGATGTTGGGCGTGTTCCACCAGTCGTGGGGCAGGGTCTTCGAGACGGGCATGCGGCCGCGCAGGATGTCGAGGCGGTGGCGCCAGTAGCCGAAGTTGGGGAAGGTGACGATCCCCTCGCGGCCGACACGTAGCATCTCGTTCAGCACGCTCTCGGCGTTGCGCATCGCCTGCAGCGTCTGCGAGAGGATCACGAAGTCGAACGCGCCGTCGCCGAAGGAGGCGAGCCCCTCCTCGATGTCGCTCTGGATCACGTTGATGCCGTTCTTCACGCTCGCGAGCACGTGGGCGTCGTCGATCTCGATGCCGTAGCCCTTCACGCCGCGGGTCGCCGCGAGGCCCGCGAGCAGCACGCCATCGCCGCAGCCGAGGTCGAGCACCCGCGAGCGCTCGG
Organism: Usitatibacter sp.; assembly: GCA_036377935.1. Classification (GTDB taxonomy): domain Bacteria; phylum Pseudomonadota; class Gammaproteobacteria; order Burkholderiales; family Usitatibacteraceae; genus Usitatibacter. Next base: position 8,131 of record DASUXK010000520.1, on the reverse strand, counting down.
GAATCCACGAGGCGATGAGCTCGAAGTCGTAGCGTTGCATCACGTCCCCTCGCGCATCTCGCGCCGCCCCGCGTAGCCGCGCATCTCCTCCAGCTCGCCCGCGGCGAGCGCGAGCGGCGCGCGCCGCGCCCCCGCGCCCACTTCCTGCGCGACGTTGTCCATGTACGCGGCGACGAGCTGGTGGTAGTGCGGGTTGTCGAGGAGGAAGGCGTCGTGCCCGTGCGGCGCGTCGATCTCGGCGTAGCACACGTCCTTGTTCGAGGCGACGAGCGCCTTCACGATCTCGCGCGAGCGCTCGGGCGGGAACCGCCAGTCGCTCCTGAACGAGGCGACGAAGAATCCCGCGCGGGCGCCGGAGAGCGCGCGCGCGAGGTCGCCGCCCGTCTCCTTCGCCGGATCGAAGTAGTCGAGCGCCTTGGTCATCAGCAGGTACGTGTTCGCGTCGAACACCTGCGCGAACTTGTCGCCCTGGTAGCGCAGGTACGACTCGATCTCGAACTCCACGTCGTAGTTGAATCCGTACTCGTCGCGCTTGAGCACCCGCCCGAACTTCTCCATGAGCAGGTCCTCCGAGAGGTACGTGATGTGCCCGAGCATCCGCGCGAGCTTGAGGCCGCGCGCCGGGATCGCCTTGTGCGCGTAGAAGTTGCCGCCGTGGAAGTCGGGGTCGGAGACGATCGCCTGGCGCGCGACGTCGTTGAACGCGATGTTCTGCGTCGACAAGCGCGCCGCCGCCGCGATCACGAGGGCGTGCCCGATGCGATCGGGAAACGAGAGCGTCCACTGCATCGCCTGCATGCCGCCCAGCGAGCCGCCCACCGCCGCCGCGAGCCGCCCGATCCCCAGCCGGTCGAGGAGCCGCGCCTGCGAGATCACCCAGTCCTCCACCGTCACGACGGGAAAGCTCGCGCCGTAGGGCTGCCCCGTCGCGCGGTCGATGGAGCCCGGGCCCGTGGAGCCGTGGCAGCCGCCGATGTTGTTCACCCCGATCACGAAGAAGCGCTCGGTGTCGATCGGCTTGCCGGGGCCCACGAGGTTGTCCCACCAGCCGACCTTGCGCGGGTCGTCGGCGTACCAGCCCGCGACGTGGTGGCTGCCGGAGAGCGCATGGCAGACGAGCACCGCGTTCGAGCGCTCGGCGTTCAACGTGCCGTACGTCTCGTAGACGAGCTCGTAGGAGGCGAGCGTCTTGCCCGCCGTGAGGATCAGCGGCTCGAGGAAGCCCGCGCGCTGCGGCGCGACGGCTCCGACGGAGCCTGGGGGTGCGTCGTTCATCTGGCCAATAAAAAACCCGACGGACTTGGCTGAAAGGTCGTGTCGGGTTCTCGGGCGCCGCCACTCGCTTTAGCCGTATTTGTTTCGCGCCCGCAAGCTGAGCTCAAATCGGCGCGTGGAAGCGAATGATAGCGCAAAATGTCCGCCGCGACACCGAGGGGAGGCGGCGATGAGGATGGCGCTGGCGGTGCTCCTGTGGTTCGCCTCGGCGGCCGCGGCCGCCGCGGGCGACCGGACCTACGCGGTGATGTCGATGGTCGGCGACGGCGTGACGGTGGTCGAGCACCGCCCCACCGCCGGCAGCTCGCTTTCCGAGCGCTCGAGCCGCTTCGTGCCCTTCGACGAGCGCGTCTTCGACCGCGGCGCGATCGTGGCGATGGAGGCGGGCATCCACCACGCCGATCCCGCGGCGAAGGTGGTGCTCCTCGCCGGCCGCGACGGCGCGGCGCAGCAGGCGCAGGAGCGGGCGCTCGGCGGCGAGGCCGTGGCGCGGTCGGTCGCCGATGTCCTGCGCCCGAAGCTTCCGAACGTCGGCGCCACGCACCTCCTGCTGCTCCTCAAGTCGCGCGATCGCGCCCCGCTCCCTTACGCCGAAGGCAAGGTCGACGCGGGCGAGCTCGAGGGCCTGGGCTTCTATACCGATCCGACGCTCGTGACGAAGCACGACGAGCTCGTGCGCGGCTACTTCGCGCCCTTCGCGTACTTCGAGGTCGCGCTGGTGGACCTCGCGAGCGGCAAGGTGGTGGCCGAGCGGCCGGTGCGCGCGTCCAAGCCGTTCGAGGCGTCGGAATCGGGCGCGCTCAAGCCCTGGGAAGCGCTGGACGCCGACGGCAAGGTGCGCGAGCTGCAGCGCCTGCTCGACGACCAGGCGGAATCCGCGACCACGGCGCTCCTCGGCGCGCGCTGAGCGCTCAGGCGTTCAGCCGCTCCATCAGCGCCGCGAGCTTCTCGGGGTCGTCGGCCTTGAGGATGCGCGCGACGGTGGGCCCCAGGTCGGCGAGGCTCGTGCCGAGCACGCGCTGCTTCACCGCGAGCAGGTGGGCGGGGTGCATCGAGAAGTGCCGCAGGCCGAAGCCCAGCAGCAGCCGCGTGAGCTGCACGTCGCCCGCCATCTCGCCGCAGACCGCCACCGGCTTGCCCTGCTGCTGCGCGGCGCGGATCACGTTCGCGATGAGCGTGAGCACCGCGGGGTGCAGCGGGTCGTAGAGGTGCGCCACGCGGTCGTCGGCGCGGTCGATGGCGAGCGTGTACTGGATGAGGTCATTGGTGCCGACGGAGAGGAAGTCGAGCTTGCGGATGAACATCGGCAGCGCGATCGCCGCCGCCGGCACCTCGATCATGCCGCCCACGGGCACGTGCTCGTCGAACTTCACGCCCTCGGCGCGAAGCTGGGCGCGCGCGTACTCCACCGCATCGAGCGACTGGTGGATCTCGCCCCAGGTCGAGAGCATCGGGATGAGGATCTGCACGCGCCCGTGCCGCGAGGCGCGCAGGATCGCGCGCAGCTGCGTGTTGAAGACCGCCGGCTCCGAGAGGCAGTAGCGGATCGCGCGCAGCCCCAGCGCGGGATTCACCGCGCCGCTCTCGCCCTCCTCGACCGACTTGTCCGCGCCGATGTCGAGCGTGCGGATGGTGACCGGCAGCCCCTTCATGCCCTCGACCACCTTGCGGTACGCCTCGTACTGCTCGTCCTCGTCGGGGAGGTCGCGGCGGTTCATGAACAGGAACTCGCTGCGGAAGAGGCCGATGCCGGTGGCGCCGCTCGCCTTCACGGCGTCCAGGTCGGAGGGCAGCTCGATGTTCGCCCAGAGCTGCACCGCGGAGCCGTCGAGCGTGGCGGCCGGCGCGGTCTTCAGGCGCTTGAGCTTGTCGCGCTCGAGGCGCGCCTCGTTCTGCTTGAGGCGGTACTCCTCGAGCACGCGGCGACCGGGGTTCACGATCACCACGCCCTGGCTGCCGTCGACGATGATGAGCTCGTCCTCGCGGATCAGCGCGCGCGAATGGTGCAGGGCGACGATCGCCGGGATGCCGAGCGAGCGCGCGACGATCGCCGTGTGCGAGGTGGCGCCGCCCAGGTCGGTCACGAACGCGAGGAAGCGGTGCTGGCGGAAGAGGATCACGTCCGCCGGCGAGAGGTCGCGCGCGACGAGGATCGATCCGTCCTCGCGCACCGGCTTGGAAGGAATGCGCCGCTGCGTGCCCGCGAGCGCCGCGAGCACGCGCTCGGCCACCTGGCGCACGTCGGCCGCGCGCTCGCGCAGGTACGGGTCCGTCACGTCGCCGAACTGCCCGAGCAGGTCGTCGAGCTGCAGGCGCAGCGCCCACTCCGCGTTGCAGCGCTGCTCCCGGATGATCTCGCGCGGGCCGGTCGCGAAGGCGTCGTCGTCGAGCAGCATCACGTGCACGCGCATGAAGGCCGCGAGCTCCGGCGCGCCGCCGTGGCGCACGCTCTCGGCGAGGCCTTGCAGCTCCTCGCGCACTTCCTTCACCGCGCGGTCGTAGCGGCGCTGCTCGCGCGCCACGTCGCCCGCCGCGATGCTGTAGTGGTCCACCTCCGCCGACATGCCGGCGAAGAGGTGCGCGTGGCCGATGGCGATCCCGCCCGACACGCCGATGCCGTGCATGGTGAAGCAGATCGTGGAGGGCGCGGCGCGGGCGCTTTCGGGTGCCATGGGCGCCGCTACTCGCCTTCCCCGAACTTGTCCGCGAAGAGCGCTTCCAGGGCCGCCATCGCCTGCGCCTCGTCGGGCCCGTCGGCCTCGACCTCCACCGTGGAGCCGAGGCCGGCGGCGAGCATCATCACGCCCATGATGCTCTTCGCGTTCACGCGCCGGCCGTTGCGCGAGATCCACACCGCGCTCCTGAAGCCCGACGCCGCCTGCGTGAGCTTCGCCGAGGCGCGGGCGTGCAGCCCGAGCTTGTTGGTGATGGTGATCGCGCGCTTGATCATGAATCGTTGGAGCACGCGTGGGCCATGCGCGTGATGCCCTCGCTGCCCCCCGCGAGCGCCTTCTCCACCACGGCGGGCAGCGGCTCGTCGCGGTAGTTGAGCGCGCGGATCAGCATCGGCAGGTTCATGCCCGCGATGCCCTCGACGCGCCCGGGGCGCAGCAGCCGCGAGGCGATGTTCGAGGGCGTCGCGCCGTAGATGTCCGTGAGCACCAGCACGCCCGCGCCCTGGTCGAGGAAGCGCACCAGGTCCTCGGCCACCGGCTGGATCGCGTCCGGATCGTCGTGGACGGTGACGCCGAGCTGGCGCAGGTAGAGCGGGCGCTTGCCCAGCACGTGGCTCGCGGAATGGATGAGGGACTCCCCGAACGCGCCGTGGGAGACCAACAGGATGCCGATCATGGCCGCCATCTTACGATAGGGTGGCGGTTCCACCCGCCCCAAGGAGCCCGTTCCATGATCCGGATCCTCGCCGCCGCCGTCCTCGCGCTCGTCCCCCTCGCCGCGCCCGCCGCCCCGCGCGTGACGCACGTCGATCCGCCGAAGCGCGTGCTGTTCATCGGCAACAGCTTCAGCTACTACAACGACAGCCTGCACGGCCACCTGCGCCACCTCGTCCTCGACGCCGACCCCGGGCACGCGAAGGAATACGTGTTCCGTTCCAGCACCATCTCGGGCGCGTACCTCATGGAGCACGCGGGCGACCTGCCCTACCAGCTCCAGTCGAAGCATTGGGACCTCGTCGTGCTGCAGGGCCAGAGCCGCGAGCCGATGGCAAGCGACGCGGCGAAGGCGGAGCGCTTCCGGCAGGCCGCGCGCGGATTCGACGGTCTCATCAAGGCGAGCGGCGCGAAGGCCGCGTTCTTCATGACCTGGGCGTACCAGGGCAAGCCCGAGATGACCGAGCCCCTCGCGCACGGCTACGAGTCGATCGCCAACGAGCTGGACGACCTCGTCGTGCCCGTCGGCCTCGCGTTCCGGCGCTCGCTCGAGGAGCGCCCGTCGCTCGTGCTGCATTTCAAGGACCACATGCATCCGAGCCTCGCCGGCACCTACCTCGCGGCGTGCACGTTCTACGCGGCGCTCTACGGCCAGTCGCCCGTCGGCAATCCGTACACCGCCGACCTCGACGCCGACACCGCGCGGTTCCTGCAGGGCGTGGCGTGGGAGACGGTCCGGTCTTACTATGGGCAGTGAGACAATTCGGTAATCGCCATGACCAAGCCCGCCCATCCCACCGAGATCACGCTGCACCAGCAGTCGAAGGTGCTCGACATCGCCTTCGACGACGGCACGCGCTTCGAGCTGCCGTGCGAGTACCTGCGCGTGTACTCGCCGTCGGCGGAGGTGCGCGGGCACGGGCCGGGGCAGGAGGTGCTGCAGGCGGGCAAGAAGGACGTCGGCATCCGCGAGATCGAGCCGGTGGGCAGCTACGCCGTGAAGCTCGTGTTCACCGACGGCCACGACACCGGCATCTACTCGTGGGAATACCTGCACGAGCTGGGCGTGAAGCGCGAGTCGAACTGGAAGACCTACCTCGCGCGCCTCGCGCAGGCCGGCCGGAGCCGCGAGCCGTGACCGGGGGGAAGGGAAATCCGTCGCAGGACCCGAGCCCCGGGGGGACCACCCACTTCGGCTACCGCGAGGTCCCCGAGCAGGAGAAGGCCGCGCGCGTGGGCGAGGTCTTCCGCTCGGTGGCCCCCAGCTACGACGTGATGAACGACCTCATGTCGTTCGGCCTGCACCGGCTGTGGAAGCGCTTCGCCCTCGAGCTTTCCGGCGTGCGCGCCGGCTCGCGCGTGCTCGACGTCGCCTCGGGCAGCGGCGACCTCGCCCGCGCCTTCGCGAAGCGCGCCGGCCCGAGCGGACAAGTGGTGATGACCGACATCAATGCCGCGATGCTCGGCGTGGGCCGCGACAAGCTGGTGGACGAGGGCATCGTCGCGCCGGCGGCGCTGTGCGACGCGGAGAAGCTGCCGTTCCCCGACGATTCGTTCGACGTGGTGTCCGTGGCCTTCGGCCTTCGCAACATGACGCACAAGGAGATCGCGCTGGCCGAGATGCGCCGCGTGGCGCGCCCCGGGGGCCGGGTGCTGGTGCTCGAGTTCTCGAAGCCGTGGAAGCCGCTCGCGAAGGCGTACGACGCGTATTCGTTCAACGTGCTGCCGGCCCTCGGCAGGTACGTCGCGAAGGACGAGGCGGCGTACCGCTACCTCGCCGAGTCGATCCGCATGCACCCGGACCAGGAGACCTTGAAGGCGATGATGGAGGCGGCGGGGCTTTCCCGCGTCGAGTACTTCAACCTCGCCGCGGGCGTCGTCGCGCTGCATCGCGGCTGGAAGGCGTGATGGCGCTCCTGCCCCATCCCGGCGAAAGGGCGATCAACCACGTGCTGCGTGCGGCGCCGCTCGCGATGGAGCGCCTGCGTCCTCACGCCGGGCGCACCGTCGCGTTTCGCGTGGGCCCGGTCGCCATGGCCTTCACCGTGCAGAGCACCGGGGAAGTGGCGGCGGCGTTGCCCGGCGCCTCGCAGGATCTCGCCGTGCGCATCTCGCCGTTCCTCCTGCCGCGCCTGGCCGCGGGCGAGGAGGGGGCGTTCCGCGAGATCGAGATGCAGGGCGATCCCGAGCTCGCGCAGGAAGTCTCCTTCCTCGCACGCAACCTGCGCTGGGACGTCGAGGAGGACCTCTCGAAAGTGGTGGGCGACATCGCCGCGCATCGCATCGCCTCGACCGCGCGCCGCCTCGCCGGCTGGAGCCGCGACGCCTCGCTTCGCATGGCGCAGGGCGCGGCCGAGTACTGGACCGAGGAATCGCCGCTCATCGCCTCGCGCGTGAAGGTCGATTCCTTCGTGCGCGAGGTCTCCGAGCTTCGCGACGCCGTGGAGCGCCTGGAGAAGCGCGTCGAGCGGGCGGAATCGGCGCCGCGCTGATACCCGGCCACCCCGGGCCGGGATGGCCCGAGGGAACCACCGCCCGCGCCCGGTGGTCTGCGTGGAAAGTCCACAACGAGCGCACGACCGCCTCCATGGCCGCCGTCCCTTCCCGAGGAACCGTGTGAGGCCCCTCGCCATCCTCCTGATCGCATGCCTGTTTCCGTGCGCGGCCCTCGCCGGGGCGCCCTCGGCGGGATCTTCGGATGCGCCCGCCGCCGCGCCCGGCAAGGAGCCGCCGCGGCGCACCGCGAGCGACGTGCTCACCGTCACCTGGGACGTGCCGCAGCCGCTGCGCGGCCTGTACGAGAAATATCTCCCGCCGCCCTCGGGCGACATCGATCCGGACCGGCGCGTCATCGCGCGGCGCGCGTGGCTGCGCGACGTGCGCAAGCGCGTGCCCCAGATCGCCGCGGCCGAAGGCTACTTCTCGCCCACCTTCGACATCCGCTTCGACGAGCAGCGGCGCGACCGCGTCACCGTGACGGTGAAGCCGGGGCCGCTCACCACCGTCGGCAAGGTGGACATCGAGTTCGCGGGCGACCTCGCGGGCGAGGGGGCCGAGCGCGAGAAGCGCCGCGAGCGGCTGCGCAAGGCGTGGACGCTCGCCGCCGGCGCGCCCTTCCGCAGCGCCGACTGGGAGCTCGCGAAGACGAAGCTCCTGGAGCGGCTCGACGACCGGGACTACGCCGCGGGCACGATCGCCGAGAGCGAGGCGCGCGTGGATGCGGAGGCCACGCGGGCGGACCTGAAGCTCGTGCTCGACAGCGGGCCGCGCTTCACCTTCGGCGATGTCTTCATCGAAGGCCTGCAGCACTATCCCGAGTCGGTGATCCGGCGCGTCGTCTTCCTCAAGCACGACGAGCCCTACAGCCGCGCGCGCCTGGACGAGCTGCAGCGCATCGTGCAGAACGGGCCGTGGTTCTCGAGCGTCGTGGTGGACATCGAGCGCGACCGCGGGCATCCGGAGCTCGC
>DASUXK010000519.1:0-2035 GCA_036377935.1 Usitatibacter sp. | reverse complement strand
GCGCGAGCGGACTCGCCGCCCGGAAAATGGGGTCTGTCCCCGGTTTTCAGCCGAAAGTCCTCAATCCCTCCAGGTCGAGGATGCGGATGCGGCCGTACTCGATCTTGAGGAGTCCCGCCTTCTCGAGCACCTGCAGGGCGCGGTTCACGCGCTGGCGCGAGACGCCCGAGAGGTAGCCCACTTCTTCCTGCGAGAGCTGCACTTCGGTGGCCTGCTCGGGGTAGAGCACGGGGTTGAAGAGCGCGGCGAGCGAGCGGGCGACGCGGGCGTCGGGGCCGAGGAGGCGCTGGTACTCGACCATCGCGATGAACTGCGAGAGGCGCTCGTTCAGCTGCATCAGCAGGAAGCGGTTGAAGCCGATGTCGGAATCGAGCAGCCACTCGAAGGTCGCGCGCGGCATGAGCGCCATGCGCGTGGCGCGCAGCGCCCCGATGTCGTAGCGGCGCGTCCGGTCCTTGAGGATCGATCCCTCGCCGAACCAGCCGCCGCACGTGACCCCGGTGAAGGTGGTGGTCTTGCCCGAGGGGTTCACGCTAGTCATCTTGACCAGCCCGTCGATCACCCCGAACCAGTGCTCCACCGGCTCGCCCTTGCGGCAGACGTAGGCGCCGGCCGGGAAGTCGCGCACCTGCGTCTCGGCGCGGATGCGCTCGAGCTGGCGCGGCGTGAGCGAGCGCGTCCAGAGCGAGGCGGCGAGCAGTTCCTTGAGCGTTTCCAGGGGTGCGTCCCGTGCGGCGAAGGGCTCGCGCCAATTGTCAACGAAAAGACACCGCACCGTAAGGGGCGCGGCTACACTAGCCCGCAAACCGAGGAGACCGCCCATGACGGGGGCAGCCGGCACGGCCGACACCTTCCCGAAGCTCCTGCTGCACCACGCGCGCACGCGCGGCGAGCAGCCGGCGATCCGGGAGAAGGAGTACGGCATCTGGCAGGCGTGGACCTGGGCGCGCATGCGCGACGAGGTCGAGTGGCTCGCGGCGGGCCTCGCCGCGGCGGGCCTCGAACGCGGCGCCCACATCGCGGTCATCGGCGCGAATCGTCCGCGGCTGTACTGGACGATCACCGCGGCCCAGGCGCTGGGCGCGATCCCCGTGCCGTTCTACGAGGACGCCATCGCGCAGGAGATGGTCTACGTCTTCCGCGACGCGGAGATCGCCTTCGCCGTGGTCGAGGACCAGGAGCAGGCCGACAAGCTCCTCGAGATCCTTCCCGAATGCCCGAAGCTCGCGCGCATCTGGTACGACGACGCGCGCGGGCTGCGCAACTACGGCCAGTCCCGGCTGGCGAGCTACGAGAGCCTGCGCGACGCGGGCCGGGAGCGCGTGCGCGCCGAGCCCGGCTTCCTCGAGGCGCGCGCCGCGAAGGGTAGGGGAAGCGATCCGGCGATCATGATGTACACGTCGGGCACGACGGGACATCCCAAGGGCGTGGTGCTCTCCCACGACAACCTCGTCTCGTCGAGCGTCGCCTACGCCGAGCTCGAGGGGCTGCGCGACGACGAGGAGGTGCTGGCCTACCTCCCCATGGCCTGGATCGGCCAGAACCTCTTCTCCTACGCGCAGTGGATGACGGTGGGCTTCCGCATCAACTGCATCGAGTCGGCCGAGACGGTCCTCACCGACATGCGCGAGATCGGGCCCACGTACTACTTCGCGCCGCCGCGCGTGCTGGAGGCGCTCCTCACGCAGGTGACGATCCGCATGGAGGACGCGAGCCGCGTGAAGCGCTTCCTCTTCCGCTACTTCATGGAGCTCGCGCGCCGCGTGGGCGGCGAGCTCCTCGATGGCCGCCCGGTGAAGGCCGTGGACCGCGCGCTCTACGCGCTCGGCAACCTCGTCGTCTACGGGCCGCTTCGCAACGCGCTCGGGATGTCGCGCATCCGCGTCGCCTACACGGCGGGCGAGGCGATCGGCCCGGACCTCTTCGTCTTCTACCGCTCGCTCGGCATCAACCTCAAGCAGCTCTACGGGTCGACCGAGACCTCGGTGATGGTCTGCGTGCAGCCCAACGGCACGGTGAAGCCGGATACCGTCGG
>DASUXK010000518.1:0-4666 GCA_036377935.1 Usitatibacter sp. | reverse complement strand
CGCGAGAAGGGCTTCGAGGAGAAGGCCGAGGCGGCGGTGAAGAAGATGGGCCCGAAGAAGGCCAAGCTCTACCGGACGCTGCGCACCCGCTTCCAGGAGCAGGGCGACCACGAGGCGCTCACCCAGGCCCAGGAGCTGGTGAACGACGTGCAGAACCTCTCGCTCGGCGACAAGGAGCGCCTCTACGGCTACATCGAAGGCGGCGGGCGCGTGATCCTCGCCGAGCCCGACGCGCTGCTCACCGAGACGCCCAAAATCCTCGGCCTCGACGGCCAGAAGATGTCCAAGAGCGCGAACAACGCGATCATGCTTCGCGAGACGCCGGAGAGCGTGACGCACAAGATCCGCACCATGCAGACGGACCCGGCGCGCGTGCGGCGCACCGATCCCGGCAACCCCGAGAAATGCCCGGTGTGGAACCTGCACCTGGTCTACTCGGACGCCCCGACGAAGGACTGGGTCTGGCAGGGCTGCACCACCGCCGGCATCGGTTGCCTCGAGTGCAAGCAGCCGGTGATCGAGGCGATCAACGCGGAGCTCAGGCCGATCCGCGAGCGCGCCGCGCAGTACGAGGAGGACCCGATGCTGGTGAGGAACATCATCCAGGACGGCTGCGAGAAGGCCTCCGACCTCGCCAACGACACCATGCGCGACGTGCGCGACGCCATGGGCCTCAACTACACCTGAGATGGAAACGCGATGACGAGCCCCGCGGCGAACGACCCGGTGCAGGAGCCGGTGCTGGACCTGGTGATGCCGGTCGCGAAGATCCGCGGCGAGCCGCTCACCGAGCTGCCGCAGGACCTCTACATCCCGCCCGAGGCGCTGTCGGTCTTCCTCGAGGCGTTCGAGGGCCCGCTCGACCTGCTGCTCTACCTCATCCGCCGGCATTCGCTCGACATCCTCGACATCCCCATGGCGGACCTCACCCGCCAGTACATGGAGTACGTCGAGATGATGCGCTCCACGCAGCTCGAGCTCGCCGCCGAATACCTGCTCATGGCGGCACTCCTCATCGAGATCAAGTCGCGGATGCTGCTGCCGCGGCCGAAGCGCGAGGACGACGCGGAGCCCGAGGACCCGCGCGCGGAGCTGGTGCGGCGCCTGCTCGAGTACGAGCGCATGAAGAAGGCCGCGCACATGCTGGGCGAGGCGCCGGTGGCCGGCCGCGATTTCTCGCTGGTCGAGGTCTACATCGAGCAGGTGGCCGAGCGGCTGCCCGACGTGCACGTCGCCGACCTCTCGGAGGCCTGGCGCTCGATCCTCGCGCGGGCCAAGATGAAGAAGCACCACCGCATCACGCGGGAGGAGCTCTCGGTGCGGGCGCACATGAGCCGCATCCTCAGGAGCCTGGCGCCGGGGACGTTCGTGGAGTTCTCCCGGCTCTTCGAGCCGGAGCGCGGCGTCCCGGTGCTGGTGGTGAGCTTCCTCGCGTGCCTGGAGCTCGCGCGCGAGTCGCTCGTCGAGGTCACCCAGCAGAGTCCCTTCGACCCCATCTACGTGAAGCTCAAGAGCGAGCGCACGACCCTCACGATCGCGTGAAGACATGAACGAACAGACCAATCCCGAATTCGAGCAGCCGCCGGACGAAGCGAACGAGGCGCCCTGCGGCGGGGAGCCGCCGGTCCCCGCGCTCGAGCCCGCGCCGATCGACATCGCGCAGGTGAAGCGCGTGCTCGAGGCGGCGCTCCTTTCCGCGGGCCAGCCGCTCACCGTGCAGCAGCTCAAGCGCCTCTTCGGCGGCGAGGTCGACGCGGACAACATCCGCAAGGTCCTCGACGAGATGAAGGACGAATGGTCCGAGCGCTCCATCGAGCTCACCGCGGTGTCCTCGGGCTGGCGCTTCCGCGTGAAGCCCGACTACCAGAAATTCCTCGACCGCATCACCAGCGAGAAGCCGCCGCGCTACTCGCGCGCGGTGCTGGAGACGCTCGCCATCGTCGCGTACCGCCAGCCGGTCACGCGCGGCGACATCGAGGAGATCCGCGGCGTGGCGGTCTCGCCCCCGACCCTCAAGGCGCTCGAGGAGCGCGGCTGGATCGAGGTGATCGGCAATCGCGAGAGCCCCGGCCGCCCGGCGATCTTCGCCACCACGAAGAAATTCCTCGACGACCTGAACCTGCGGTCGCTCGAGGAGCTTCCGCCGCTCGAGGAGCTGCAATCCTCCCTCGACGCGGCCCCTGCAGCGCTCGTCGACGCGCCTCCCCCGGCGCCCGAGCAGCAACCCCTCATCGACGAGCCCCCACCCGAAGAGTCCCCAGAGTCCACGGAGCAAGAAAGCCATGCGGGATAGACCCCAACACCATCGCCTGGAATGGCCGGGCGGCATCGTGCCGGAATGGGCACGTCCCCAGCAGAACCGGAACAAGCGCCGCAACGGCAAGGGCGGCGGGCCCGGCGGCGGCAAGCGCGAGCGCCTGCAGAAGGTGATGGCGCAGTCCGGGCACGGATCGCGCCGCAACATCGAGATCCTGATCGCCCAGGGCCACATCACCATCAACGGGCAGGTCGCGAAGCTCGGCGACAGCGTCGGGCCCGGCGACAAGGTGAAGCTCGACGGCGTGCTGATCCGCCTGCGCTTCGGCGAGGCGATGCCGCGCGTGCTCATGTACCACAAGCCCGAGGGCGAGATCGTCACGCGCGACGACCCCGAGGGCCGCGCCACCGTGTTCGAGAAGCTGCCCAAGGTGAAGGGCGGGCGCTGGGTGTCCGTGGGTCGCCTCGACCTCAACACCGGCGGGCTCCTCCTCTTCACCACCAACGGCGAGCTCGCCAACCGCATGATGCATCCGCGCTTCGAGGTCGAGCGCGAGTACGCCGTGCGGCTCCTGGGCGAGCTCACGGAGGAGCAGAAGGCGAAGCTCCTCGAGGGCATCGACATCGAGGGCGAAAGCTGCCGCTTCGATTCCATCGAGGACCGCGGCGGCGAGGGCGCGAACCACTGGTACCACGTGGTGCTGCGCGAAGGCAAGAACCGCGAGGTGCGCAGGATGTGCGAGGCCGTGGGCCTCACCGTGAGCCGCCTCATGCGCGTGCGCTTCGGGCCGGTGCAGCTGCCGACCTTCCTCAAGCGCGGGCAGATGAAGGAGATGGAGGAGACGCAGGTCCAGGAGCTCATGAACTTCGCCGGCATGAACGAGCCCCTCGAGGCGAAGGAGGTCGAAGACGAAGAGGACGAGTCCGACAACATCGGCAACCGGGCCGACTACCACGCGAACCGCGAGCCGCGCCCGCCGCGCGAGGTGGACGGCAACCGCGACAACATCGGCAACCGGATCGACGAGGGCGTGCGCGAGGTGGACGGCAATCGCGGCATCTACGGCGCGGAGGTGCCGACGCCGCGCGGACCCAAGCCCGGGCGCCGCGGCGCGAAGCCCTTCGGCGGCAAGAAGCGCGCGCCCGGTCCCCAGGGCCCGGGGCCGCAAGCGCCGCAGGCGCATCGCAAGCAGGGACAGGGCAAGCCGCAGGGGCACGGCCAGCCGCACGGGCACGGGCAGGCGCACGCGCAGGGGCAGGCGCACGCGCAGGGGCAGCCGCCCGGCCACGCGCACGGCAACGGCGGCGGCAACGGCGCGGCCAGCCCGGCCGCGGGCGCCGGCAAGCCGGGGCGCCATCGCCGCAACAAGAACCGCGGCCGCAACCGCAACGCGGGCGGCGGGCACGGGGAAGCGCAGCCGCTGTCGAACGCCAATCGGGACCCGTTCGCCCGCCGCTGAGGCGCGCGCGGGCCGGAAAGGACGCGCGCCATGCCACGGATGTCACACGGCCTCGCGAGGGGCCTCACGCTCGCCGCGGCGGTGATCGCCGTCGCGCTGCTCGCCGCCTCCGGACCGGGCACGAAGGCCGGCTGGTGGCCATGGCAAGTGGGGCTCACGCTCTTCGCCGTCGCGGCCTGGATCGGCATCGCGGCCGCGCTCGCGTCCCTCGTGCTGCTCGCGCTCTCGGCGTTCCCGCGCTTCCGCCGCCATCCCGCGCTCCCGCTCGCAGCGCTCTGCATCGCGCTGGTCGCGGTCGCCCCGCCCCTCATCTTCCGCGGCCACGCCGGCCAGGTGCCGGCCATCCACGACATCACCACCGATCCGCAGGATCCGCCGCAGTTCGTGGCGCTGCGCGCGGCGCGCGACGAGAGCCCCAACGGTTCCGCGTACGGCGGGGCCGAGGTGGCCGCGAAGCAGGCCGCGGGCTACCCCGAGCTGAAGGCGCTCGTCGTGCCCACGCCGCCGCGCGACGAGATGCAGCGCGCGATCGACGCCGCGCGCGCGATGGGCTGGGAAGTGGTGGCGAGCGACGCCGCCTCCGGGCGCATCGAGGCCACGGCGCGCACGCGGTGGTTCGGGTTCACGGACGACATCGTCGTGCGCATCCGGCCGGAGGGCGCGGGAAGCCGCATCGACGTGCGCAGCGCCTCGCGCGTCGGGCGCAGCGACGTCGGCGCGAACGCGGCGCGCATCAAGGAGTACCTCGACCGGCTCGCGTAGAATTCCGGGCTCCATCGCAATTTCGAAGCCCCGCCGACCCGGGGATTCCCGTCATGAGCCGAGATCGAGAAATCGTCGAGACCCTTTCGCGGGTGACGACCGCGACCCTCACCACGCTGCTCCTCAAGAAGGGCCTGCGCAACGTCTGGATGCGCGGCACGCGGCCGCTCGATCCCGGCCGGCCGCGC
>DASUXK010000517.1:0-7491 GCA_036377935.1 Usitatibacter sp. | reverse complement strand
GGAGACGCTCTCCTTCTGCACCGGCTGCCACGAGATGCGCGACAACCCGTACGCCGAATACAAGGACACCATCCACGACCGCAACCGCGCGGGCGTGCGCGCCATCTGCTCCGATTGCCACGTGCCGCGCGAGCCCTGGCCGCTCATCAAGCGCAAGTTCGCCGCGAGCTTCGAGCTCTGGGGCCACCTGCGCGGCGCGATCGACACGAAGGAGAAGTACGAGGCCAAGCGCACCGAGCTCGCGCACCACGTGTGGAAGCGCATGAAGGAGACCGACTCCCTCGAATGCCGCAACTGCCACGACGCGAAGCACATGGACCCCTCGCTGCAATCGGCGGGCGCGCAGGCCAAGCACAAGCTGATGGAGACCCAGGGCAAGACCTGCATCGACTGCCACTACGGCATCGCGCATACCGAGCCCAAGGGGCCGACGCCCGAGGAGGTCTTCCCGCACATCAAGGTGCAGCGCTGGAAGGAAAAGCCGAGCGACGCCCCGGCCGCCTCACGCCCCCACCCCCCCCATGCAAGGCGAACGAGAATGACAACCGCCCCCCGCATCCCGCCCGTGCCCCCGGCACCGGCGGGATTTTTTTCGCCATTCGTTCCGGACAAGGGAGAACGCAAGATGAGAAGGCTCACCGGATTGCTCCAGGCCCTCGCGGCGGCCGCGGGGCTCGCGCTGTTCCTCGCCGCCGGACCGGCCGCCGCCGCGGATGCGCCCTCCGCCGACGCGGCGAAGAAGGACCTCGTGCTTCGCGGCGACGCCAAGTGCACGCGTTGCCACGACGAAGGCGACGACTATCCGGTGCTCGCGATCGGCAAGACCCGCCACGGCACCATGGCCGACGGGCGCACGCCCTCGTGCACGAACTGCCACGGCCCGAGCGAGGCGCACCTCGCCGGGGGCGGGACGGGCGGCCAGCGCCCGCCGCCGGACGTGCTCTTCCGCGGCAAGCACAAGAGCGGCGCCGATGCGATCAACGGCCAGTGCCTCGCGTGCCACAACTCGGACGCGAAGCGCACGCACTGGGCGGGCAGCATGCACGAGGCGCGCGGCGTGGCGTGCACGAATTGCCACCAGGTCCACACCGCCCACGACGCGGTGCGCGACAAGCTCACGCAGCCCGAGGTCTGCTTCACCTGCCACAAGGAGCAGCGCACGCAGATCAACAAGCCTTCGCACCACCCGATCCCCGAAGGGAAGATGGCGTGCACCGACTGCCACAACCCGCACGGCTCGGTGGGCGACAAGCTGATGAAGCGCGACACCGTCAACGACGTCTGCTACACGTGCCACATGGAGAAGCGCGGGCCGTTCGTGCACAACCACGAGCCGGTGAGCGAGAACTGCGCGAACTGCCACAACCCGCACGGCACCGTCGCCGAGAACATGCTCAAGGCCCGTCCGCCGTTCCTCTGCCAGCAGTGCCATACGCCGCACGGCGCGATCCTGCCGCAGGTGGTGGGCCAGGGGCAGGCCGGCAGCATCGCCGGCCAGCCGCCGCAGGTGACGGGGACCAGCTCGGGCAAGGCGCCGCTCAACTTCATCATGGCGCGCGGCTGCACGAACTGCCATACGCAGGTCCACGGGACCAACAACCCGAGCACCGCGAACCCGACGCCGCAATTCAACTTCCGCTGACCGCCGGAGAAAGAACATGAGAGCAGGGACAAGACAGTATGGGTTCAGCAGGACGCTCATGGCGCTCGCCATGCTCGCGGTCTTCGGCCCCGCGTGGGCCGGGGACGACGCGGTGACCGAGCTTTCCAGGCCTTCGAGCGAGGTCTCGGTGGGCGTCGCCGGCGTGAGCGGCGATCCGCAGGACCGCTCGCTCTTCGGGCAGTACAACGGCTTGCGCAAGGACGACGCGTACCTGATGCTCGACTTCGACTGGGTGAGGCGCGACGACGCGACCGGCACCTGGACGATCGTCGAAGGGCGCAACCTCGGCACGACCAGCCGCGAGCTGCGCGCGCAGTACGGCCCGCAGGGCAACTGGAAGGTGTACGGCGAGTACTGGGAGCTCACGCGCTACTACCCGCGCACGGTGAACAGCGGCAGCGAGGGGCTGGGGACGACCAATCCGCTCATCAACCGCCTCGACGTGCCGGGCACGGGCTCCAACCTCGACCTGAAGACCGAGCGCAAGCGCGCGACGGTGGGCGGCGAGAAGTGGATCACGCCGCACCTCATGTTCGAGGCGTCGTTCGTGAACGAGGACAAGGACGGCGCGCGCCTCTGGGGCAAGGGGTTCACGTGCCCTTCCGGCGCGGCGCCCACGCCCGTGTGCACGGCGCTCGCCTCGGGCGCGAACCAGTGGGCCCTGCTCATGGTGCCCGAGCCGATCAGCTCGACCACGCGCCAGATCGAGGCGAAGCTCAACTTCATCGGCGACCGGTTCACGCTCATCGGCGGCTACTACGGCTCCTGGTACGACAACGACTACGGCGCGCTCACCCCGACCGTGAACGGCAATCTCAACAACCCGCTGGGCCTGCCCATGGGCACGGGGACCGGCGTGGCGCTCACCGACGGGCTGCGCAACATCCTGCAGATGCCGATGGCGCTCCCGCCCGACAACCAGGCGCACCAGTTCTACATCGACGGCAACTACGCCTTCACCCACACCACCCGCGCCACCTTCAAGTACGCGTACACGCACGCGACGCAGAACGAGAGCTTCGCCTCCGCCGGCTTCACCGACGCGCCCCCCGGGCGCGGCGACCTCGGGGGCGAGCTGAACACGCAGCTCGCGCAGGCGGGCATCACCTCGCGGCCGATCCCGAAGCTCTCGCTGCTCGCGAACGTGCGCTACGAGGACCAGGAGGACAAGACGCCCATCGACCTCTACAACATCGAGGGCGTGAACCGCTGGACCAACGGCCACATCGGCCACACCAAGACCAGCGGCAAGGCCGAGGCGAGCTACGCGCTGCCGTGGGATTTCCGCGGCACGGTGGGCTTCGATTTCGAGAAGATCGATCGCGGCGAGTTCGTCTCGACCGACCAGGTGGCCGGCCTCACGGCGCTGCGCCAGAACACGTACGAGCGCGGCTACCGGCTCGAGCTCAGGCGCAGCATGGGCGATTACGCCACCGGCGCCATCAGCTGGGTGAGCAGCCAGCGCGACGGATCCACGTGGCTGAAACCGGCGAGCGGCGCCAGCACCGGCGTCTTCCCGGCGGATCCCGACTGCGCCTCCGCGACGGTGGGCGGCGTGCCGAACGCGTGCATCTGGAACCGGACCGGCATCTTCCCGTTCATCTTCGAGGACCGCCGTCGCGACAAGGTGCGCTTCCTCGCCGACTTCACGCCGATGGAGAAGCTGGACCTGCAGTTCGCCGTGGACTACGGCTACGACCGCTACACGGCGCCTTCGGAGAAGGGGCTCGCGAGCACGAAGCTCAACCTCTACAGCGTGGACGCCGCGTACGCCGTCTCGGATACGGTCAAGCTCACCGGCTACTACTCGTACAGCGAGCAGGGCTACAACCAGGCGCACTCGACCGGCTACATCCTGAACTTCAAGGACAAGAACACCACGGCCGGCGTGGGCTTCATCGCCCAGGCGAACCCGCGCATGAAGCTCGGCGGCGACGTGATGTACATCCACGACAAGAACGTCTACAACAACGCGCTCGACGCGGCGGCCTCGCCGGCCAACATCGCCATGTTCAACTCGGGGCAGCTCTACGTGCCCGACGCCACCTTCCGCGACGTGCGCTTCAAGCTCTACGGCACGTACGCGCTGCAGAAGAACTCCGACGTGAAGGTCGAGGTCGTGCACGACCGCACCAAGCTCGACGAATGGACGTGGGGCTGGAACGGGGTGCCGTTCCTCTACTCCGACAACACCACCGTGAACCTCCAGCCGGAGCAGAACGTGACTTTCGTGAGCGTCGTGTACCAGTACCGTTGGAGGTGAGCCGTTTCTCTCCTCCTCCTCCTCCAGGGAGAGGAAGCCGGGGCCGCACGCGGCCCCTCTTTTTTATGCATCGCGATGCGATTGACGGGTATCAAGGGGGCGACGGCGCGCGGGCGCAACGTATCGAGTGAGGCGGCCGCGTCGCGGCGAAGGGAAATGGAGGCAGCGTGGAAGTCGTGGTGACCGACATCGCCATCGTGGGCGGCGGGGGCGCCGGGCTGCGGGCGGCGATCGCCGCGGCCGAAAGCGATCCGCGCGCGCGCATCGCCCTCGTCTCGAAGGTGTATCCGATGCGCAGCCACACCGTGGCGGCCGAGGGCGGCGCCGCGGCGGTGACGCTCGCCGAGGATTCGCTCGAGAACCATTTCCACGACACCGTGGCCGGAGGCGACTGGCTCTGCGACCAGGACGCGGTCGACTACTTCGTCGCGCATTGCCTCGAGGAGATGGTGCGGCTCGAGCACTGGGGCTGCCCCTGGAGCCGGCTTCCCGACGGACGCGTGAACGTGCGCGCCTTCGGTGGCATGAAGATGGAGCGCACGTGGTTCGCCGCCGACATGACCGGCTTCCACATGCTGCACACGCTCTTCCAGACGTCGATGAAGTACCCGATGATCCGGCGCTTCGACGAGCACTTCGCGTGCGACCTGCTGGTGGACGAGGGGCGCGTGCGGGGCGTGCTCGCGATCGAGGTCGCGACCGGCGAGTTCAAGCTGATCCGCTCGCGCGCGGTGGTGATCGCCACCGGCGGCGCGGGGCGCGTCTTCCGGCAGAACACCAACGGCGGCATCGTCACCGGCGACGGCATGGCGCTCGCCTATCGCCGCGGCGTGCCGCTGCGCGACATGGAGTTCGTGCAGTACCACCCGACCTGCATGCCGGGCCCGGGCCTGCTCTTCACCGAGGCTTGCCGCGGCGAGGGCGGACTGCTCGTGAACAAGGACGGCTACCGCTACCTGCAGGACTACGGACTCGGCCCGCCCGATCCCTGGCCGCGCAAGAAGGCGATGGAGCTGGGGCCGCGCGACCGCCTCTCGCAGGCCTTCTGGCACGAGAGCCGCAAGGGCCGCACGATCCCCACGGCGGGCGGGGACGCGGTGCACCTGGACCTGCGCCACCTCGGGCGCGCGAAGCTGCACGAGCGGCTGCCGCAGATCTGCGAGCTCGCCGAGCGCTTCCTCGGCATCGATCCGGCCGAGGCGCCGATCCCCGTGCGCCCGGCGGTGCACTACACCATGGGCGGCATTCCCACCGACGTGCGCACCGCGACGCCGCTGCCGGGCCTCTTCGCCGCGGGCGAGTGCGCGAGCAGCGGCATCCACGGCGCGAACCGGCTCGGCTCCAACTCGCTCGCGGAGCTGTGCGTCTTCGGGCGCGTGGCGGGCGAGGAGGCGGCGCGCTTCGCCGCCGGCATCCACGAGGGCAACGGCGTGGCGCTGCGCTGGCAGGCGCAGGACGCGAGCCGCGAGGCGCTGCGGCCCCTCGAGCGGCCCGCGGGCGGCGAGCGTCTCGCGCAGGTGCGCGACGCCATGGCGCAGGCGATGGAGCGCGGCTGCGGCATCTATCGCACCGCCTCGGAGCTCGAGGAAACCTGCCGCACGCTGTCCACGCTCAAGTCGCGCGCGAATGCGGTGAGCCTCTCGGATCGGGCGCGCGGCTGGAACACCGAATGGCTGGGCGCGCTCGAGCTCGAGTACCAGCTCGACGTCGCCGAGGCGATGGCGCACTCCGCGCTCGCGCGCCGCGAGTCGCGCGGGGCGCACCAGCGCCTCGACGAGGGCTGCCGCGAGCGCGACGACGCGCGCTTCCTCAAGCACACGCTCGCGTGGAAGGTGCACGGCGGCGCGCCGCGCATCGGCGACGCGCCGGTGGTGATCACCCATTCCAGGCCGGGCATGCGCGCCTACGGCGCCGCGGGCGAGGCGGCGGAGAGGGAAGAGAAGGCGAAGGAAAGCCATGCCTGAAGGAACGGGCGCCGCGCAGGCGGCGCATATCGCGATCGAGGTGCTGCGCTACGACCCGAACGGCGCGGACGGCCCGCGCACGCAGTCGTGGACCATTCCCTACACGCCGGACATGTCGGTGCTGCAGGGGCTGCAGTACATCAAGGACCACCTCGACGGCTCGCTCACCTTCCGCTGGTCGTGCCGCATGGCGATCTGCGGGAGCTGCGGCGTGATGGTGAACGGCGCGCCGCAGCTCGGCTGCCGCACGTTCCTGCGCGATTTCGCGCCGGGGCCGGTGCGCATCGAGGCGCTCGCGCATTTCCCGATCGAGCGCGATCTCGTCATCGACGCCGAGGACTTCATCGAGAAGCTGCCGAAGATCCGGCCGTGGATCGAGCCGAAGGTGCCGCGCGCGGTGGAGGAGGGGCCCTACACGCAGACGCCCGAGGAGCTCGCGCGCTACGAATCCTTCAGCCACTGCATCAACTGCATGCTCTGCTACGCCGCGTGCCCGCAGTACGGGCTCGATCCGAAGTTCCTCGGCCCCGGGCTCACGGCGCTGCTGCATCGATACAACAACGACTCGCGCGACGGGGCGAAGGCCGCACGCATGGACCTCGTGCATTCGGAGGAGGGCGTGTGGAGCTGCACCGCGGTCGGCTATTGCTCCGAGGTGTGCCCGAAGCTCGTCGATCCGGCGAACGCGGTGAACCAGAACAAAACGGCGAGCGCGATCGACTGGTTCGCGCGGTTCCTGCCGGGGAGGCGCTGAGATGGCGATCCATCGCACCTACGTGCGCTCCATGGACGGCTGGTGGCGCCGCGACCCGTGGTTCCTGCGCTACATGGCGCGCGAGGCGACGTCGGTCTTCGTGGTGATCTACGCGATGATCCTGCTCGCCGGTGTCATCCGGCTCTCGCAGGGCGAGGCCGCGTTCGGCGAATGGCTCGACGCGCTCGCGAGCCCCTGGTCGGTGGCCTTCCACGTGCTGCTCTTCGCGGTCTTCGCCTACCACACGGGGAGCTGGTTCCGGATCATGCCGAAGACCATGGCGCCGGTGGTGGTGGGTGGAAGGCGGCTCGCGGACCGCACGATCACCACGATAGGCGTCGCCGCGGCGGTGGCCGTCTCCGTCGCGTTCGTGGCGCTCGTGGCGGTGCTCGCATGACGAAGCGCTCGAACCAGCCGGTGTTCTGGCTCCTCTTCGGCGCCGGCGGCATGCTCTCGGCGCTGATCGGCGCCGCGCTCGTCTTCGTGACCGGCATCGCGGGCCCGCTCGGGCTGGAGCCGGCCTCCGCGATGACCTACGCGGATGTCCTCGCCTTCGCGCAAAACCCCGCCGGCAAGGCCTTCCTCTTCGCGGTGGTGTCGCTCTTCATGTGGCACGGTGCGCATCGCATCTACCACACCCTCCACGACCTCGGCGTGCCCACCGGCCTCATGGCGAAGCTCGCCTGCTACGGCACGGCGCTCCTCGTCACCGTCACCGCCGCCGAAGCCCTCCTCAAGATCGGGCTGTAGAAAATCGGGGACAGACCACATTTTCTAAAGGGTGAAACGGCATGAAGTCGAGTGACCGTTTCGTCCTTTAGAAAATGTGGTCTGTCCCCGGTTTTCG
>DASUXK010000516.1:0-7448 GCA_036377935.1 Usitatibacter sp. | reverse complement strand
GAATTCCAGGCCGCGGACGCGGTCGAGGGTCTCGAAGCCGTTCTGCGCCTCGCCCACGACCTCCATGTCGCCGGCCGCCGAGAGCAGGCCCTTCAGCCCCTCGCGGACGATGGTGTGGTCGTCGGCGACGACGATGCGGATCATGGGTGTCCCGTGTTTTCCGTTTGCCCGGCCAGCTGCGCCTGCCCGGGGTGTGGCTCGTGCATCGGTAGGCGCATCTCCACGAGCGTCCCTTGGCCGGGCGCGCTCTCGATGCGGATGTCGCCCCCGAGGAGGTAAGCCCGCTCCCGCAACCCTACCAGACCGTACGATCCCTGCTTGCGCGGGGCCGAGGGCGCGAATCCCTTGCCATTGTCGCGCACCGTGAGCACCACCGTCTCGCCCATGCGCTCGAGTGTCGCCTCGACCTGCGTCGCGGCGGCGTGCCGGGCAATGTTGGTGAGCGATTCCTGCAGCACGCGGAAGACCGCGGTGGCGTAGGGGTCGGGAAGGTCCAGGTCGCCCGCGCCCAGCACCAGCTCGCAGGGGACGCCCGTGCGCTGCTCGAAGTTGTGCGCGAGCCATTCGCATGCCGCCACGAGGCCGAGGTCGTCGAGCATGAGCGGGCGCAGGTCCGAGGAGATGCGCCGCACGGCGGCCACCGTCCCGTCGAGCAGCACCTGCATCGCGGTGAGCTTGGCGAGCACCGCCTCGGGCGCGCCCGCGAGGTGCTCGCGCAGCCAGCCCACGTCGATCTTCAGCGCGGTGAGCGCCTGCCCCAGCTCGTCGTGCAGCTCGCGCGCGATGCGGCTCTTCTCCTGCTCGCGCACGGTGCTCGTCGTGAGCGCGAGCTGCCGGATCTCCTCGCGCGAAGCGCGCAGCGCCTCGTCGGCCTTCACGCGCTCGGTCACGTCGCGCAGGATCACCGTGTAGAAGTGCTCGCCTTCCTCGACGATGTGCGAGATCGAGGCGTCGATCGGGAACTCCTCGCCGTTGCGGCGCAGGCCCATCACGATGCGCTGGCCCGCGCCCATGCGCCGCGAGGGAGCGCTGGCGTCGCCGAACTGCTGCACCATCGACGCGTGGGCGTGGCGATAGCGCTCGGGGATGAACCACGCGAGGGGAGCCCCGATCGCCTGGTCGCGCGGGCAGCCGAACACGTCCTCGGCGGCGCGGTTGAAGAGCACCACGTGCTGGCGCGAGTCCACGGTGATGATCGCGTCCATGGCGGAATCGAGGATGCCGCGCAGCCGCGCCTCGCTGCGCCCGAGGAGCCGCTCGCCGCGCACGCGCTCGGTGACGTCGCGCAGGATCACCGTGTAGAGCTTGCGGCCGCCTTCCTCGTGCTGCGAGATCGAGGCCTCGATCGGGAACTCCTCGCCGTCGGCGCGCAGGCCGTGGAGCACGGTCTGGTTGCCCATGCCGCGCGAGGTGGTGGCGGTGCGGCCGAAGCGCTCGATGTGCGAGCGGTGCGCGGCGCGGTTGAAGAGCACGATCCTCTGCTGCTCGTCCACGGAGATGATCGCATCCATCGCCGCCTCGACGATGCCGCCCACGCGCGCCTGGGCGTTCCTCAGCGCCGCCTGCGCGGCCTTGCGCTCCGCGAGCTGGCGGTAGAGGAGGTAGAGCGTCGGCAGCGCCGCCGCGCAGCTCACCGCGGCCGCGGCGAGCAGCATCTCGTAGCGGTGCCAGTCGAGGAGGGCGGCGACGATGGCGAGCGCCGCGGTGAACGCGGCCACGCCGATGAAGGGCCCGAGGAGGGGAACGAGGCGCGAAGCGGGCAGCTCGGTTTCGCCGGGCCTGGGCCCTTCGCGGTTATCCATGGACGATGCGGGGCGCCCGGCGTTGTTTGATCGCGATCAAGCCGCGCGAGGCGCGCGACGTCATAGTGGGTGCATGAACACTGCCAGCGACGGGGAAGCCAGGGAAGGCATCGCGATCGGCGGGGACGCGCCGGTCGTGGACGCGGCCCTGCTGCGCAAGTACGGCGGGGCCGGGCCGCGCTACACGTCCTATCCCACCGCCGACCGCTTCGTCGAAGCCTTCGACGGGGAAACGCATCGCCACTGGCTGGGCCATCGGAATATCGGAGGGTTCTCCCGGCCCTTGGGATTATACGTCCACGTGCCGTTCTGCGACACGCTGTGCTTCTACTGCGCGTGCAACAAGATCGCCACCCGCGACCGCGAGCGCGCGGTGCGCTACGTGGGCTACCTCGACAAGGAGATCGCCCTCGCCGCGGACGCCCTGGGCAACGACCGGCGCATCGTGAAGATGCACTGGGGCGGCGGCACGCCCACCTTCCTCGGCGACGAGCAGTCGAGCCGCCTCGTCGCGATGCTGCGCAGCCGCTTCGACTTCGACCCGAAGGGCGAGTACGCGATCGAGATCGATCCCCGCAAGGTGGATGCCGACCGCATCGCGCACCTCGCCACGCTCGGCTTCAACCGCATGAGCGTGGGCGTGCAGGATTTCGACAGCGAGGTGCAGCGCGCCGTGAACCGCGTGCAGAGCCTCGAGCAGACGCGCGTGGTGATCGATGCCGCGCGCGCCAACGGCTTCCGCTCGGTGAACCTGGACCTCATCTACGGCTTGCCGAAGCAGACCGTCGAAGGGTTCTCGCGCACCCTCGAGCGCGTGATCGAGTGCGATCCCGACCGCGTTGCGCTGTACGGCTACGCGCACCTGCCCAAGGCCTTCTACCCGCAGCGGCGCATCCACGAGGCGGACCTGCCGAGCCCCGAGGTGAAGCTCGAGCTCATGACGGGTGCCATCCGGCGCCTGGGCGAGGCGGGCTACGTCTACATCGGCATGGACCACTTCGCGAAGCCGAACGACGACCTCGCCGTGGCGCAGCGGCGCGGGCGCCTCACGCGCGACTTCCAGGGCTACTCGGCCGGCGGCGATACGGACCTCGCCGCGCTCGGCACCTCGGCGATCAGCAAGATCGGGCCCACCTACGCGCAGAACGTGAAGACGCTCGACGAGTACTACGCCGCGCTCGACGGCGGGCGCTTCCCCACGCTGCGCGGCATCCAGCTGTCCGCCGACGACCTCCTGCGCCGTGCGGTGATCCAGGCGCTCGCCTGCCATTTCCAGCTCGCCAAGGAATCGATCGAGATCGCGCACCTCGTGGACTTCGACCGCTACTTCGCGCCGGAGATGGAAGAGCTCGCGAGGCTCGAGCAGGACGGCCTGGTGGAGCTCGACGACGAGTGGATCCATGTCACGCCGCGCGGGCGGCTGCTGGTGCGCTCGGTGTGCATGGTGTTCGACAGGTACCTGCGGGCCGCGCAGCCGCGCGCGCAATATTCCCGGGTGATGTGATGCCGCCGCTCGCGGCGGCCGCGTTCGCGGCGGGCCTGCTCGGCGGCGTGCACTGCGTGGGCATGTGCGGCGGGATCGTCGGCACGCTCGCGCTCGAGGCGCGCGGCCCCGCGCTCGCTCGCCAGGCGGCCTACAACCTCGGGCGCATCGGCGCCTATTCGGCCGCGGGCGCCCTCGCCGGGTTCGCCGGCAGCCTCGCCTACGCCGGCGGCGCATGGCTCGCGGCGCAGTCGGCGATGTTCCTCGTCGCCAACGCCGTCATGATCCTCCTGGGGCTCTACGTGGCCGGCTTCGGCCGCGCGATCCTGCGCCTGGAAGCCGCGGGCCTGCCGCTCTGGCGCCGCATCCAGCCCGTCGCGCGGCGCATGCTGCCGATCGATTCCACCGCCAGGGCGCTGGGCGCCGGCATCGCGTGGGGATGGATTCCCTGCGGCCTCGTCTACAGCATGCTGGCGCTCGCCGCGGCGAGCGGCGGCGCGGGCGAGGGCGCGTGCGTGATGCTCGCCTTCGGCCTGGGCACCGTCCCGAACCTCCTCGCCGCGGGCCTCGCCGCGCAGCGCCTCACGGCGCTGCGGCGCGCGCCGGGGGTGCGCCGCACGGCGGGTGCCGCGATCGCCGCGCTCGGCGTCGCGGGCATCGTGCGCCTGCCCGGCCTCGCCGAGGCGCTCGCGGCCGGATGGCGCTGCATCGCCTAGCGGTTGCGATACTCGAAGTCCGCGGCGACCGGGCCGCGCCCGGGCAGGCTCGCGACGAGGTGGATGCGATACGGCCCCGGCGCGCGCATGTCGAAGTAGTCGCCCCAGCTCGGGGCGCCGGGAAAGCGCATGAGCTCGAGCGTGCGGCTTTGCTCCTCCATGCCCCGGCGACTCACCGTCGCGGTGACGTTCGCGCGCCCGATGGGCGCGCCGCTCCGGGCGTCGGCCAGCGCGACCACGAGGTGCTCCGTGCCGTGGCGGTACGGATGGGCGTGCATGTTGCGCTCGGGGTCGCTCGCGGGCAGCGCGAGCACCTGCTCGACGGACGCGACGCCGACGTTGAACCGCACGCCGTCGACCGTCTTCTCGCCGGGAACCTGCGCCCATGCGGCGCTCGCGGCGAACGCCAACGCCGCGCTCGCTGCGACCCGCGAGGCCGCAGGAATATCGAAAGCGTGATGCGCATTTCCGGTACTCATGGGGGACCTCCTTCGCGGCGAGGCGCCGCGCGTGACCGGACTGCGAACAATCGACTCTAGGCGCTTCGGGAAAGGGCCCGTTGACCCGGGTCAAGCCGAGGCGACAAGGGTCGGCAATGCTCGGGGAGCGGCGCGGGCCCCGCGCTTGACCTTCCCATCGTAGGAAGGTCCACAATGGGCTCGTCATCGATTCGGAGGACCCCCATGATCGAGCTCACCGTGAACGACATGACCTGCGGCCATTGCGCCTCGACCATCACCCGCGCGGTGAAGGACGTGGACGAGGCCGGCAAGTGCGAGATCGACCTCGCCACGAAGCGCGTGCGCATCTCCAGCAGCCGCCCGGCCGAGGAGTTCGTGGCCGCGATCGAGGAAGCCGGCTATACGCCCGTGAAGGCGGGCTAAGCGGGCCGCGCCATGGATCCGGCGTCGAGCCTGCCGCGCCTTCCCGCGGCGCCGGGCGTGATCGACCTCCAGGTCGAGGGGATGACCTGCGCCTCGTGCGTCGCGCGCGTCGAGAAGGCGCTGCGCAAGGTGCCCGGCGTCGAGGAGGCGAGCGTGAACCTCGCCACCGAGACCGCGACCATCCAGGCCGATCCGTCGGTGATGCAGGCCGCGCTCGCCGCCGTGCGCAAGGCGGGCTACGAGGCGAAGCCGCGCGAGGACGCGGCGAACGAGCCCGCGCCGCGCTTCGACCGCGACCTCGCCGGTCTCGTGCTCTCCGCGGTCCTCACCCTTCCGCTCGTCGTGCCGATGCTCGCGGCGCCCTTCGGCGCCGCGGCGATGCTGCCCGCGTGGCTGCAGTTCGCGCTCGCGACTCCCGTGCAGTTCGTCGTCGGCGCGCGCTTCTACCGCTCGGCGTGGAAGGCGGTGCTCGCGAAGGCGGGCAACATGGACCTCCTCGTCGCGCTGGGCACGAGCGCGGCGTACTTCCTGAGCGTGTACCTCTGGATGCGCTCCGGGGCGCACGCGCACCTGTACTTCGAGGCGTCGGCGGTGGTGATCACGCTGGTGCGCCTCGGCAAGTGGCTCGAGGGCCGGGCCAAGCGGCGCACGACGGAGGCGATCCGCGCGCTGGCGGCGCTGCGCCCCGAGCGCGCGCGCGTCGTGAAGGACGGCGTCGAGCGCGAGGTGCGCGTCGAGTTCGTGCGCGTGGGCGACCGCGTGGCGGTCCTCCCGGGCGAGCGTGTTCCGGCCGATGCGCGCATCGTGGAAGGCGACACGCACGTGGACGAGTCGCTCATCACCGGCGAGAGCCTGCCGGTCGTGAAGGGCGTGGGCAGCGCGGTCACGGGCGGCTCGGTGAACGGCGAGGGCCGCTTCGTCGCGGCCGTCACCGCCGTGGGCTCCGAGACGGTGCTCGCGCGCATCATCCGCAACGTCGAGTCGGCGCAGGCGGCGAAGGCGCCGATCCAGCGGCTCGTCGACCGCGTGAGCGAGGTGTTCGTGCCGGCGATCGTGGGCGTGGCCCTCGTCACTTTCCTCGCCTGGGGATTCCTCACCCACGACTGGGAAGTCGCGACGCTGAACGCCGTGGCGGTGCTCGTGATCGCCTGCCCCTGCGCGCTGGGCCTCGCGACGCCCACCGCCATCATGGTCGGCACCGGCGCGGCCGCGCGCCACGGGATCCTCATCAAGGACGCCGAGGCGCTCGAGATCGCGCACCGCGTCGCCATCGTCGCGCTCGACAAGACGGGCACGATGACCGAAGGCAAGCCGCGCCTCACCCACGTGGTCGTGGCCGAGGGCGCGCGCGCCGAGGCGCTGCGCCTCGCCGCCGCGGTGCAGGGGGGCAGCGAGCATTCGCTCGCGCGGGCCGTCCTCGATGCGGCCGCCGCCGAATCGATCGCGCCTGCGCCGGCGAGCGGCATCCGCGCCGTGCCCGGCCGCGGCGTGGAGGCGCGCGTCGACGGCAAGCGCCTCGCGATCGCGAGCGCGTGCTGGGCCGGCGAGCTGCAGGCGGCGGGACGCGATGCGCTCGCCGGGGATGCCGCGCGCCTCGAGGCCTCGGGGCACACCGTCTCGTGGCTCCTCGCGCTCGAGCCCGCGCCGCGCGCGATCGCGCTCCTCGCTTTCGGCGACACCGTGAAGAAGGACGCGCCCGCGCTCATCGCGCGCCTGAAGTCCCAGGGCGTGCGCCCCGTGCTCCTCACCGGGGACAACGAGGGCGCGGCGCGCGCGGCGGCCGACGCCCTCGGCATCGAGGACGTGCGCGCGCAGGTGCTGCCCGAGGACAAGGCCGCGGTGGTGGCGGAGCTGCGCAAGCACGGCGTGGTGGCGATGGTGGGCGACGGCATCAACGACGCGCCGGCGCTCGCCGCGGCCGACGTCGGCATCGCGATGGGCACCGGAACCGACGTCGCCATGCACACCGCGGGCGTGACGCTCATGCGCGGCGAGCCGATGCTCGTGGCCGACGCGATCGCGATCTCGCGGCGCACGTACGCCAAGATCCGCCAGAACCTCTTCTGGGCGTTCGTCTACAACCTGGTGGGGGTGCCGCTCGCGGCCTTCGGCCTGATGAGCCCGGTCATCGCCGGTGCCGCGATGGCCTTCAGCAGCGTGAGCGTTGTCTCGAACGCGCTGCTGCTGCGGCGCTGGCGGCCCGGCCGCTTTTCGCTCCGCTCGGGGAGTCAAGCCGGAAACACAGAGGCCACGGAAGGCCGCTGAGGACACGGAGAAAACCCAAACCATCGAGGGTTGTGCGGTGGGGCTATCGACACAGAGTCCTCTGTGTTTCCGGCTTTGACGCGGCCGCAGGGCAGGGGGACCAGATGCTATTTGCCCAGGTCGCGCTTGATCTCCTCGAACTGCTCGCGGGTGATCTCGCCGCGGGCGTAGCGCTCGCGCGCGATCCCGATCGACCGGTCGCCGGAGGCGCCGGCCGGACGTTTCAGGACCAGCATCACGAGCGCCGCGATGGCGAGGATCACGAGGATCCAGATGATGCCCATCCCGACGCCCATTC
>DASUXK010000515.1:0-19055 GCA_036377935.1 Usitatibacter sp. | reverse complement strand
TGACCGGCCGGATTGGCGATCGGCAAGTTCACGTTGAGTTGCGGATCGTTCGAGTAGCCGGGCGCAGCGAGGCCCGCGGCAAGCTCGTACGGCGTCTGGGTCTCCGTCCTGCGAGTCGCCTCCAGCACGCCGGTGGTCGGGTTGCGGGTGAGGGTGACGACCGGCTGCGTCGCGAGACTGCCGCCCTGCCCGAGGGCGAAGCGATTGTTGAAGATCGTTGCGCCCGTCTGCACGCCGAAGCGCACGCCGAGCTGCCGGCCCCACTTGTCGTCGGCGATCACGATGCGCGCCTCGATCAGCACCTGGCGCACCGGCACGTCGAGTTGCTGGATCAGCCGCCGCGCCTCCTCGAGCCGCCCGCCCGTGTCCTGCACGAAGAGCGTGTTCGTGCGCTCGTCGATGGTGGCCGTGCCGCGCTTCGAGAGGATCTTCTGGTCCTTGTTCGTGAGCAGCTTCTGGAGGTCCTCGGCCTTCGCGTAGGAGAGCGCGAACGACTCGGTGCGCACGGGCTCGAGGTCGGGGACCGCGGCCTGCGCCTCGAGGGCGAGCTTCTCCTTCGCCGCGAGCTCGTCGGTGGGCGCGATCAGGATCACGTTGCCGTTCTTGCGCTTCGACAGGCCCTTCGCCTGCAGGATGATGTCGAGCGCCTGGTCCCAGGGCACGTCCTTCAGCCGCAGCGTGAGGTTGCCGCCGACCGTGTCGCTCGTGATGATGTTCAGCCCCGTGAAGTCGGCGATCACCTGCAGGACCGCGCGGACCTCGACGTTCTGGAAGTTGAGCGAAAGCTTCTCGCCGGCGTAGCCGGGGGTGGCGCTCTGCACCAGGCGGTTCGGGTCTTCCTTGACCGGCTTCACCTCGAGGATGAACTGGGTGTCGGTCTGGTAGGCCGAGTACTCCCACAGGCCGCGCGGCTCGATCACCATGCGCGCGTTGCCCGCCTGCTCGAAGGTGTCGACGTAGCGCACGGGCGTGGCGAAATCGGCCACGTCGAGGCGGCGCACGAGGTTGGGCGGCACGTCGGTGTTGATGAAGTCGACCAGCACCTGCCGGCCCTGTTGCCGGATGTCGATGCCCACGTTGGGGGAGGAGAGATCGACCACGATCCGCCCTTCGCCCATGTTGCCCCGGCGGAAGTCCACGTCGCGCACGTTGTAGCGCACGCCCGTGCCCGGCTGCGCCTCGGCGAAGACCGTCGGCGCCGAGGGCGCGTTCACGGAAGCGGCGCCGGCCGACGCGCCGGTGCCCGCGAGCGTCACCACGAGCTGGCGGCCGTCCACGGCCTGGGTGAAGGACATGTTGCGCGCGAGGTTCATCACCAGGCGGGTGCGGTTGGCCGTCTGCACGACCGAGACGCTGCGCAGGTCGCCTTCGCCGGCGTCGATCTGCGAGCGGTTCAGGCCGTTCACGGTGTCCGGCAGGTCGATCGCGACGCGCGGCGGGTTCGTCACCGTGAAGCCCTGGGGCGGTGCGGCGAGCGCTTCCTTCAGGCCGATCCGGACGACCACCTTGCCGCCCTGCACGGACGAGAAGTCGATCGACTCGACCGCGTTCTTCGCGGCGCCCTGGGCCCATGCGAACGGCGCGGCGAGCGCCAGGGCGAGCGCGGTGAGCGCTGCCCCGAGCCGGCCGCGTATGGGAAAGCGGAGCGTCGTTGTCATTTTTTGTCCCCTTTGCCGGCCGGTTCCTCCAGCAGCGGCAGAACGCTCTGCCGCTCGGCCCAATCACCGGCGCTGTCTTGAACGATTTCCTTGAGCTTGATCTCGTTTTCCGTCACATCCGTGATGAGCCCGAAGTTCTGGCCCATGTAGTTGCCCTTCTTCACGCGGTAGAGCGTCTTGTCCGCGCGCACCAGGGCGTACATGTCCTTGCCCTGGGAGAGGGTTCCAACCATCTTGAGCTGCTCGAGGGGGAAAGCCTCGAGGGGCTCGCGGCGCCGGTTGAGGTCGGGCGCGAGCGCGCCACCCTGCTTGGGCGGCGTGAGCTTGCGCGGCTTGAACGGGTCGGGAAGGTCGAACCCTTCATAGGTGAACGGCTCGAATGGCTTCACGGCCGGAAGCGGATCGATCTTGGCGGGCACGCGCTTGTCCGAATCGCGGACGAAGCGCCGCAGGTCCTCGTTTTCCGAGGTGCACCCGACGAGGAGCAGCAGCGCGAGCGGCAGGAGGATGCGCTTCATTTCTTCGCCCCCGCCGGCTTCTTGCCCTTGGACTGGGCCTGGCGCTGCTTGGCGATCTCCTCCTGGTCGAGGTAGCGGTACGTCTTCGCGATCGCCTCCATCGTGAGGGGCCCGCCGCTTTCCTTGGGCGGGTCGATCTTGAGGTCGGTGAGCAGCACGATGCGCGGCATCTTCGCCACGTCGCTCGCGAAGGCGCCGAGGTCGTGGTAGTTGCCCGCGACCTTGATCTGCACCGGCAGCTCCGCGTAGAACTCGCTGAAGTTCTCCTTCTCCGCGGGCTTGAAGAGCTCGAACGCGAGTCCGCGGCCGAGGCCCGCCTGGTTGATGTCGATGAGGAGCGCGTCCATCTCGCTCTTGTTCGGCAGCTGCTTCAGGAGCGCGCCGAACGCCTGCTCGATCTCCACGCGCTGCTGCTTGTACGCCTCGAGGTTCACCGCGAGCTTCTTCTTCTCGAGGAAAACGTCCTTCTGCTTCTCGACCTCGCGCCGGCCGTTCTCGATGGCCTCGCTCTGGCCCTTCCAGAAGGCGAAGTAGGCGCCGGCCTGGATCGCGATGAAGAAGAGCAGCAACGCGCCCACCTTCACCGGCCAGGGCCAGTTGCCGGGCTTCTTCGGGTCGAGCGTTCGCAGTTCGTCGAGCAGGTTCATTTCTTCACCGCCGTGGGGCCCGCGCGGCGCGCGCCCGTATCCTCGGGCTGCGCCCGCTTGATCGAGATGTTCATGTTGAACTCGTTCACGCGGTTGCCGGACTTGTCGGGAGCGGGGACGGCCTTGATCTCGACGAGCTCGGGGTTCTCGAGATAGGGCGAGGCGCCGAGGTTGCGCATGAGGGTCGAGACCCGCGCGTTCGACTGGGCATACCCCACGACGTTGACCTTGGTGCCCGTCTGCTTGATCGACTTGAGGTACACGCCCTCGGGAAGCTGGCGCAGGAGCTGGTCGAGGAGCTGCACCGGCTCGGAGCGGTTGGCCTGCAGGCTCTCGACCACGCGCTTCTTGGCGAGGAGCGCCGCGGTTTCCTCGCGGATCTTGCGGATCTCCTCGATCTGCTTGTCGAGCTTGGCGATCTCGCTCTTCATGTAGGCGACGTTCTGCCGCTGCTGCGTCACCTGGGCGTCGAGGTAGAGCCACACGGCGCCGGCGACGACCACGCCCAGCAGGGCGGTGAGCCCGCCCAGCACCGCGAACTGCTGCTCGCGGCGCTTGCGTTTTTCTTCGCGGTGCGGAAGGAGGTTGATGCGGATCATGAGGGGTCGAACCTCCGCATCGCCAGGCCGCACGCGACCATCAGCGAGGGTGCATCGAGGGTGAGCTGCCGCGGCCGGATCTTCGACGAGAGGGCCATGTTGGCGAAGGGGTTGGCGACCACGGTGTGCACCTGGGTGCGCTGGGCCACCATCTCCTCCAGCCCGTCGAGCATCGCGCAACCGCCGCTCAGCAGGATGTGGTCGACCTTGTTGAACTGGGTCGAGGTGAAGAAGAACTGCAGGGCGCGCTGGACCTCGAGCACGATCTTCTCGTTGAACGGCTGCAGCACGTCGGGGCCGTAGTTCTCCGGCAGGTTGCCGACGCGCTTGGCCGCCTCGGCCTCCTCGACCGGCATGTCGAACTGCCGGGCGATGTCCTGGGTGAGGGAGTTGCCGCCGATCTGCTGCTCGCGGCTGTACACCGTCTGGGAATTGTGGACGACCGTCACGCGGGTCACCGTCGCGCCGATGTCGACGATCGCCGTGACGTCGCTTTCGGAAACGCCGGAATTGCCGCCGCAGATCAGCTCGAAGGCGGTCTGCGAGGCGTACGACTCCACGTCCATCACCAGCGTCTTGAGTCCGGCCGCCTCGGCCGCCGCGACGCGGTCCTCGATCTTCTCCTTGCGCGAGGCGGCGATCAGCACCTCCACCTCGTCGTCCGCCGACGGGGCCGGGCCGAGCACCTGGAAGTCGAGGTTCACCTCGTCCAGGGAGAAGGGGATGTACTGGTTGGCCTCGCCCTGGACCTGGACCTCCATGTCCTCCTCGCGCTGGTTTCCGGCGAGGATCACCTTCTTGGTGATCACCGCCGCGGAGGGCAGGGCGAGCGCGACGTTCCGTATGCGCGAACCGAGCGCCCGGTGGGCGCGCTTGATCGCCTCGCCGGCCGCCTCGATGTTGGCGATGTTCCCGTCCACCACGGTGTCCTTGGGCAGCGGCTCGATGGCGTAGCGCTCGACGCGGTAAACGTTGCGCCCCGCCTCGGCGATCTCCACCATCTTGACCGACGAAGAGCTGATGTCGCAGCCGACCAAGGGCGGTGCCTTGGCCTTCAGGAAGTCGAACTGGGCTGCTAATTTTTCTTTAAGCATGGTGGAAGGTTAGCACCCAAACAGAGAATCTACTTTAGATGCTAGCAACAAGTCCTAGCCCTGTAAAGCAAATCGTGGCGAGGGCCGGGGGGCCTTCCGGCGACTATAATGGCGGCGATCCCCTGAACCCGCGGGCCGTCGGGCCGCCGGTCCCCTGCCCGCTTCCGATCCTCATCCCATGACTTCCCGCTGGTGGTTCTATCCGGCCCTGATCGCCGCCTCCCTTGCGATCGTCGCCGCGGGCGTCGCCGCGCTCACGGTGGTGCTGCTCTGGCCGAGCCTTCCCAGCCTGGAGGCGCTCACCGACTACCGGCCGAAGGTGCCCTTGCGCATCTACAGCGCCGAAGGCGACCTGATCGGGGAGTTCGGCGAGGAGAAGAGGGCGGTCGTGAAGATCCAGGAGGTGCCGCGCGTGATGAAGGCCGCGATCCTGGCCGCCGAGGACGACCGTTTCTACCAGCACGGCGGGGTGGACTTCGCCGGCGTGGTGCGGGCGGCGCTCGCGAACCTGCGCAGCCAGGGCAGGCGCGAGGGGGCGAGCACGATCACGATGCAGGTGGCGCGCACGTTCTTCCTCACCCGCGAGAAGACCTTCGCGCGCAAGATGTCCGAGGCGCTGCTCGCGTTCAAGATCGAGGCGAACCTCACCAAGGACCAGATCCTCGAGCTCTACATCAACCAGATCTACCTGGGAGAGCGCGCGTACGGCTTCGCCGCGGCCGCCAACGTCTATTTCGGCAAGGCGCTGCAGGACGTCACGCCGGCCGAGGCCGCGATGCTCGCGGGGCTGCCCCAGGCGCCGTCGCGCCAGAACCCGATCGTCAACCCGAAGCGGGCGCGCGAGCGCCAGCTCTACGTGCTGCGCCGGATGCACGACGTGGGCTGGCTTTCGGATGCGCAGTACAAGCAGGCGGTCGCGGAGCCGCTGCGCCTCGCGAGCCAGGGCGACCGCGACCCGTATCCCCTGCGCGCGAACTACGTCGCCGAGATGGCGCGGGCCGCCATCGTCGAGCAGTACGGCGAGCCCGCCTACGTGAGCGGGATCAGCGTCTATACGACCATCCGCCGCAAGGACCAGGAAGCGGCCGACGCGGCCATGCGCAAGGCCGTCCTCGACTACGACCGGCGGCACGGCTACCGGGGACCGGAAGCGCATATCGACCTCCCCCCCGCCGGCCCGCAGCGCGACGAGGCGATCGAGGACGCGCTGCAGGACCGCGATAACGTGAACGACCTGGTCCCCGCGGTCGTGGTGGCGGCGTCCGCGCGCGAAGTCCGAGCGGTGCTGCGCCGCGGCGACGTGATTCGCATCGCCGGCGACGGCCTGAAGTTCGCGTCGCGCGCCCTCGCGGACCGCAATCCGGACCATGCCATCCGCCCCGGCGCGATCATCCGCGTGCAGCAGGGCGAGAAGGGCTCTTGGAGCATCGCGCAGCTGCCGAAGGTGGAGGGCGCGCTGGTGTCGATGGATCCCGCGAACGGCGCGATCCTGTCGCTCGCCGGCGGCTTCGACTACGCGTCGAACAAGTTCAACCATGTGACCCAGGCGTGGCGGCAGCCCGGCTCGAGCTTCAAGCCCTTCATCTATTCGGCGGCGCTCGAGAAGGGGTTCACGCCGGCCACCGTGCTGAACGACGCCCCCTTCGTGATCGATCCGGCGAAGACGGGCGGGCAGCTCTGGGAGCCGCACAACTACGACAACAAGTACGAAGGACCGATGCGCCTGCGCGTGGCCCTCGAGAAGTCGAAGAACATGGTCTCCATCCGCCTGCTCCAGGCGATAGGAACCGGATATGCGCAGGACTACATCCAGCGCTTCGGCTTCGACCCGCGGATGCACCCCGCCTACCTCACCATGGCGCTCGGCGCAGGCTCGGTCACGCCGCTGCAAATGGCGGCGGCCTATTCGATCTTCGCCAACGGCGGCTTTCGCGTGAAGCCGTGGTTCATCGCGCGCGTGGAGGACGACCGCGGCCAGCCGCTCTACGTGGCGAAGCCCGAGACCGCGGCCGTCGACGCCGAGCGCGTGATCGACGCGCGCAACGCTTTCATCATGACCACCCTCATGCGCGGCGTGGTCCGGCATGGCACCGGCATCCGCGCGATGTCGCTGGGCCGCGGCGACCTCGCCGGCAAGACGGGAACGACGAACGATCACGTCGACGCGTGGTTCTGCGGCTTCCAGAGCCGCGTCGTCGCCGTCGCGTGGATCGGATTCGACACGCCGGCGAGCCTCGGCTCCAACGAGACCGGGAGCGAGGCCGCGCTGCCCATGTGGATGGGCTACATGGCGCCGGTCCTCAAGGGCGTGCCGGAAACGGACCTCGACCCGCCCTCCGGCGTGGTCGCCGTGAGCATCGATCCGCTCACCGGGCTGCGGGAGCCGGACGGCCACAGCCACACGGTCGACTATTTCTACCAGGAATCCCAGCCGCCGCTCGCCGACCCGGGAACGCTCGCCCGCGACGGGCGTCCTCCCGAGGAAGTGAAGAACCAGATCTTCTGAGGCCGATCATGCCGAAGGCGAGGTCCCGGCGCGACAACAACCTGCGCCGTCAACTGGCGTACCACGCGGCCCGGCTGATGGCGG
Source organism: Usitatibacter sp. (assembly GCA_036377935.1). Classification (GTDB taxonomy): domain Bacteria; phylum Pseudomonadota; class Gammaproteobacteria; order Burkholderiales; family Usitatibacteraceae; genus Usitatibacter. The sequence continues at coordinate 11,949 of DASUXK010000515.1, read as the reverse complement.
AGGACGGCGTGACCGACTTCGCCGCCGCGAAATGGAAGGCCGCGCGGCAGGCGGGGCTCGAGGACGCGAACCTGCTGCCCGACAACCAGGAGATCGAGGCGGCGCTGCGCGAGTACCAGGGCCTCTACCAGAGCGAGGACCAGCCGGCCCACCTGCGCCGCTTGCGGGAGGTGGCCGTGAAGGTGATGCGCGACTTCGAGGCTTTCCGCCCCGCGCTCGTCGGCTCGGTGCTTTCGGGAACGGCGGGCCAGCATTCGGACGTGAACCTGCAGCTCTTCACCGACGACCCGAAGGCCCTCACGATGTTCCTGCTCAACCGGCGCTACCGGTTCGACGAGGGCAGCTATCGCATGCGGCGCGGCGACCCGTCCGGGGAGGTGCCGCGCTATCGCCTGGAAGTGGAGGGAATCCCGGTCACGCTGACGGTGCTCGACCGCGACGACGAGCGCATCTCCCCGGGGCGGACGGCGGCGGATGCGCCGCAGCGCGCACGGCTCGCGGAGGTCGAGGCCCTTCTCGGGCGCTGAGGATCAGCCGCCCGAGCGCAGCCGGCGCGCGGCGTCGAGGGCGAAGTAGGTGAGGATCGCGTCGGCGCCAGCCCGGCGCAGGCACAACAGCGACTCCATCATGCAGGCGTCACCGTCGATCCAGCCCTGGCTCGCGGCGGCCTTGAGCATCGCGTACTCGCCGCTCACCTGATAGGCGAAGGTGGGCACGCCGAAGCGCTCCTTCACGCGGCGAACGATGTCGAGGTACGGCAGGCCGGGCTTCACCATGACGAAGTCCGCGCCCTCCTCGAGGTCGAGCGCCACTTCGTGCAGCGCCTCGTCGGAATTGCCCGGGTCCATCTGGTACGTCTTCTTGTCCCCCTGGCCCAGGCTCGTTCCCGATCCCACTGCGTCGCGGAAAGGGCCGTAGAACGAGGAGGCGTACTTCGCGGCATACGCGAGGATGCGGACATGGATGAAGCCCGCCGCGTCGAGCGCCTGGCGGATCGCACCGATGCGCCCGTCCATCATGTCGGAGGGCGCGACGATGTCGACGCCCGCCTCGGCGTGGGCGAGCGCCTGCTTGCGAAGGACTTCGATCGTCTCGTCGTTGACCACGTAGCCCGTGTCGTCCACGAGGCCATCCTGGCCGTGGACCGTATACGGGTCGAGTGCGATGTCGGTGATCACTCCGAGCTCGGGAAAGCGCGACTTCAGCTCGCGGACACAGCGCGGGACCAGTCCCTTGGCGTTGAACGCCTCGCGCGCATCGCCGGTCTTGAGGTTGCCTTCCACCGCCGGAAACAGCGCCAGCGCGGGCACGCCGTGCGTGAGCGCTTGCTCTGCGATCGGCAGCAGGCGGTCGACCGACGTGCGCATGACCCCGGGCATCGAGGCGACGGGGTGGACGACGTCCTTTCCCTCGCAGATGAAAACGGGAAGGATCAGGTCGTCGGCGGACAGGCGCGACTGGCGGACGAGCCGGCGCGTGAAATCGTCGCGCCGTGCGCGCCGCATGCGACGCGCGGGAAAGCGGCCGAGGGAAAGGGACATGGCGAAATCTTGGTGACGCGGGAACTTTAGCACGCGCCGGCTGTTCTTATCGCGTGAAGGGTCACTCCTTCCCCGCTTCTCCTCCCTGAGCGGGTGCCTTAATCCCAATTAAGGCTTTTTTGGCCCCGGCTTTACTCCCCTTTAGCCGGGGCTTTGTTTTTTCCGGACGCGACGAGCGCCGCCAGCTTCGAGGCGGCCTCGTCGATCCCTTCCCGCTTCAGGCTCGAGAAAAGCTGCACCGTCGCTTGCGGGTGCAGCCTCGCGAGCTGCGCGCGCACGCGATCGAGCGTCACCCGCGCCGCCTGGCGCGACAGCTTGTCGGCCTTGGTGAGCAGGATGTGCGCCGGGCGCTGCGCGGCGCGCAGCCATTCGAGCAGCGTGAGGTCGAGCGGCGTGAGCGGGTGGCGGCTGTCCATGACCACCACCACCGCGGCGAGCGAGGAGCGCGTGCTCACGTAAGTGCCGACGAGGTGCTGCCAGTGGCGCTTCACCTCGCCGGGCACGCCCGCGTAGCCATAACCGGGCAGGTCCACGAGGAAGGCCTGGTCGCCGAGCGCGAAGAAGTTGATGAGCTGCGTGCGCCCCGGCGTCTTGCTCACGAACGCGAGCCTGCGGCGCCCCGCGAGCGCGTTGATCGCGCTCGACTTGCCCGCGTTGGATCGTCCCGCGAAGGCGATCTCGGGCGCACCGGGCGGCGGCAGGTCGGCCGGGTCGTGCACCGAGAGGGAAAACGCGGCGCGGGAGAAGCCCAGCGGGTCCTTTGCGGGCGCGGCCGTGGCGCCGCGAGGGCGCGCTACGGTAAAATCCGAAGGCTTCGATCCCTCCTTCGTTTCCGCCCTTCCTTCACGAGGTTTTCCGATGCGCGCTTTCACAGGTCTTGCCGGGGTCATGCTCCTAGTCTACGCAAGCCTCTCGCCGGCAGCCGAAACCGCGGCTCCCAAACCCGACCTCGCGCGCGGGCAGCAGATCGCTTCCACGGTGTGCGCGGGCTGCCACGGCGCGGACGGCAACAGCCCCGCTCCGACCTTCCCGGTGCTCGCGGGACAGCACGCCGACTACATCGCCGCGCAGCTCGCCGCGTTCAAGTCCGGCGCGCGGCCGAGCCCCATCATGCAGCCGATGGCCGCCGGCCTCTCGCCCGAGGACATGCGCAACGTCGCCGCATGGTTCGATTCGCGCAAGCCCGCGCAGCATTTCGCCCACGACAAGGCGCTGGTCCAGCGCGGGCAGGAGATCTGGCGCGGCGGCGTGGCGGAGATGAACGTCCCGGCGTGCGCGGGTTGCCACGGCGCGGCCGGGCACGGCATCCCCTCGCAGTTCCCGCGCCTCGCCGGGCAGTATGCGGACCTGAGCTTCGGCTGGCTGAAGGCCTTCGCCGCGGGGACGCGGCCCAATCCGGTGATGGGCCCGATCGCATCCAAGCTCACCGAGGGCGACATGAAGGCGCTCGCCGAGTACATCTCCGGCCTGCACTGAACGATCAGTCGAGCGCGCTCTCGGGCGCCGGGCGTCGGCGCGCGCGCTCCATCGTCTCGCGGGCGACTGCGACCCGCCCTTTCCCCTCGCGCTTCGCCTCGTAGAGGGCCGCGTCCGCGGCCGTGAGCAGCGCGTCCGGCTCGGCGCCGTGTTGCGGGTACATCGCGATGCCCACGCTCACCCCGACGTGCGCCACGGCCGACTCGAGCGGATACGGGGCGCTCAGCGATTCCCGGAGCTTTTCCGCCACCGCGAGCGCGCCCTCGGGCGCCGTGCCGGGCAGGATCGCCATGAACTCGTCCCCGCCCAGGCGGCCCACGGTGTCCGACCCGCGCACGCAGGCGCGCGAGCGCTCGCCCACGAGCGCGAGCACGCGATCGCCCGCCGCGTGGCCCCACGTGTCGTTGACGTCCTTGAATCCGTCGAGGTCGAAGAGCAGCAGCGAGAACGGGCCGCCGTTGCGCCTGGTGCGCGCGACCTCCTGCGCGAGCCGGTCCGAGAGGAGCGCGCGGTTCGGAAGCGAAGTGACGGAATCGAAATGGGCGAGCCACTCGATGCGCTTCAGGGCCGCCCTCTCGCGACGCTGCGCGCCGCGGAAGGCCAGGAAGAGGCCGACCAGCGCGATCACCGAGCCCCCGACGAACCACGCGACGTAGCGGCGCAGGCTCCGGCCCACGCGGATGCGCGCGAGGCTGCGGTCGTTGACCTTTCCGGTGAGGTCCTCGAGCGAGCGCTCGAGCGCCGCGTTCGCGTCGCGCGCCACGCGTTCCATCTCGCCGAGCGCGCCGGCCGCCGTCTCCGCGCCCTTCGCGCTCGCCGGGCCGACGGAGCGCGCGTGCACGAGGAGCAGCCGCGCCTGTTCCACCAGGGACTGCACGCTCGGCGGTGCCGCTTCTTCCGAGGTTCTCAGCGCGTCGAGCCGCTCGGAGATGGCGGCCGACTCGCGCTCGACCGCCTCGAACGCCTTCGGGTCCGCCGTCGCGGCGGCGAGGCGCGCGGAAGCGACGAGCTGGTTCAGGCGCACGCGCAGCGCTTCGAGCGTGTCCTGCTCCTGCTGCACCGCGATCACTTCGCGGTGGAGGTCGCCCTCGCGCGTGAGGTCGGAGACGACGAGGAACGCCAGCCCGAGAATGGTCGATGCGGCGACCGCGAGGCCGATCGCGACCAGCCGCTCCGCGGACGGCAGCGCCGGCATCCTACGTCGCGCGTGCGGCGGCGAATGCGTCGCGCGCCGCGGCGAAGGTCGCCTGGAGCTCCGCCTCGCCGTGGGCCGACGAGACGAACCCGGCTTCGTACGCGCTCGGCGCAAGGTAGACGCCGTGCGCGAGCATCGCATGGAAGAAGCGCGCGAAGGCCTCGCGGTCGCTCTCCATCACCTCGCGGAACGTGGACGGTGGCGCAGCGCGGAAGAAGAGGCCGAACATGCCGCCCAGCGACGCGCCGCTGAACGCGACGCCGGCCGCCTTCGCCTCGCGCTCGAGTCCTTCCACCAGCGCCTTCGCGGTGGCGCCGAGCCGATCGAAGAAGCCGGGGCCCAGCACGTGCCTGAGCGTCGCGAGGCCCGCGCTCACGGCCACCGGATTGCCCGAGAGCGTGCCCGCCTGGTAGACCGGCCCCACCGGCGCGAGCCGTTCCATGATGTCGCGGCGCCCGCCGAAGGCGCCCACCGGCATGCCGCCGCCGATGACCTTGCCGAGCGTCGTGAGGTCCGGGCGGATGCCGAACACGCCCTGCGCGCCCTGCGGGCCCACGCGAAAGCCCGTCATCACCTCGTCGAAGATGAGCACCGCGCCGTGGGCGGTGCACGCCGAGCGGAGCGTGCGCAGGAATTCCATGGAAGGGCGGACGAAATTCATGTTGCCGGCGACCGGCTCGAGGACGACCGCCGCGATCTCGCCGGGGAAGCGGCGGAAGGCATCCTCGACCTGCTGCGGGTCGTTGTAGTCGAGGACCAGCGTGTGCGAAGTGAGCTCGGCCGGCACGCCCGCGGAGGTCGGATTGCCGAACGTGAGCGCGCCCGAGCCGGCCTTCACCAGCAGGAAGTCGCTGTGGCCGTGGTAGCACCCCTCGAACTTCACGATCACGGAGCGCCCGGTGTAGCCGCGCGCGAGCCGAAGGGCGCTCATCACCGCCTCGGTGCCGGAGCTCACCAGGCGCACCTCCTCGAGGGACGGCAGGCTCGAGGTGAGGAGCTCGGCCATCTCGAGCTCGAGGCGCGTGGGCGCGCCGAAGGAGAGCCCGCGAAGCGCGGCTTCCCTCACCGCCTCCAGCACGTCGGGGTGGGCGTGGCCCAGGATGAGCGGACCCCACGAGCCCACGTAATCCACGTATTCGCGCCCGTCCTCGTCCACCACGCGCGGGCCGCGGCCTTCGCGCAGGAAGACGGGGGTCCCGCCCACGGCGCCGAAGGCGCGCACGGGCGAGTTCACGCCGCCGGGGATGAGTTGCCGTGATCGTTCAAACAGCGCGCGGCTGCGCTCGTACATCGGGGGAGGCCTCTTGTTCGTCGTACAAACGGGAAAGGGAACGGGCCGCGCCCCGCACGTCGGGCGCGTCGAAGAGCGCGGAGATCACGGCGACCATGTCGGCGCCGGCCGCCACGACGGCCGCCGCGTTTTCCGGCGCGATGCCGCCGATCGCCGCCACGGGCAAACCGCCGGTCGCCTTCGCTTTCGCGATCGCCGCGAGCGGCGCGCGTACCGCCGAGCGCTTCGTCGACGAGGAAAACATGCTTCCGATCGCCACGTAATCGGCGCCGGCCGCCGCCGCCCAGCGCGCGCGCTCCGGCTCGTCGTAGCAGGAAACGCCGATGACCGCGTGCGGCAGTCGTGCCCTCGCGCTCGCGGGATCGGCATCGTCGCGGCCCAGGTGCACCCCGCCGGCGCCCGATGCGAGGGCGAGCTCGACGGAGTCGTTCACGATGAAGAGCGCGCCTTTGGCGCGGCATTCGGCCGCGAGGCGCCGCGCCTGCGCGAGCGCGAGCTCGGCAGCGATGCCCTTCGCGCGGTACTGCAGCAGGCGCGCGCCGCCTTCGAGGCAGAGCCGCGCGCGCGCGACGAGGCTTTCGGTATCCGGCGTCTCCGGCGTGACGGCATACAGGCCGCGCAGGCGCGATCCCTCACTTGTCATGGCCGCCGCCCTCGCCTTCGCGCGCCCAGAACAGGCGGTCGGGGAGGTACTGGCCCATGCCCGGGCGGAACGCATGGGAAAGCGCCTGCCACGTGTAGTCCTGCGCCTCGAACACCGCGTCGCCGATGTCCAGTCCCCGCGCGAGGTTCGCGGCGAGCGCCGAGGCGAGCGTGCAGCCGGATCCGTGGTAGCTGCCCGGAAGCCGGGGCCATTTGTCCGAGCGCACCACGCCCGCGCGGTGATAGAGCGTGTTCACGACGTCCGCGGTGGAATCGTGGGTGCCCGTCACCAGCACGTACTCGCAGCCGCTGTCGAGCAGGGCCTGCGCGCACTCGGCGAGGTCGACCCGGTCGTCCTCCTCCTCCCGCGCGAGGCGGCGCAGCTCCGGGATGTTCGGCGTCACGACCGTGCTCTGCGGCACGAGGAGTTCGCGGATGGCCGACACCATCTCCTCGCCCGCGAACTCGTCGCCGCGCCCCGAGGCGAATACCGGGTCGAGGACCAGCGGCACGTCGGGATAGTCCGATACGACCTCTGCCACGACGGTCACGATTTCTGTAGAACCGAGCATCCCCATCTTGAAAGCGGCGACCGGCATGTCCTCGAGGATGCAGCGAGCCTGGTCCGCGACCCAGTCGGCGTCGATCGCGAGGAAGGACTCCACGCCCGCCGTGTCCTGCACGGTGAGCGCGGTCACCACGGAGAGCGGATGGCAGCCCATGCTCGCGATCGCGAGGAGGTCGGCCTGCAGCCCCGCGCCGCTGGTCGGATCGGACGCGGCGAAGGTGAGCACGGCGGGAAGCGGGGCGGAAGACTCGTTCATGGAGGACGCGGGGCGAGGGTGCGAGGGATTACACTTGAAACCCGGCCTGCGTTGCGCGCGCCAACCGGGGCTGAATACGATGTTGCAGGGTGCGCGCGCGTCCCTTGCATTCTACTCAACCGTTCCCGCGTTCGCCTATGCCTTCCGCCGCTCCGGCCCCCGCTGCCTACAAGACCTGGCGTTGCCTCGCCTGCGGATTCATCTACGACGAGGCCGAGGGCTGGCCCGAGGACGGCATTCCGCCCGGCACGCGCTGGGAAGACATTCCGGCGGGCTGGTGCTGCCCCGAGTGCGGCGCCCGCAAGGATGACTTCGAGATGGTCGAGTTGTGAAACCGGCCCGGGAGGCCGTTCCGCGAACTTCGGAAACGGCTTCAAGAGAGGCGGATTAACGGTTGTTTCGGCTGGACAAAAGGGATAACCTGAGCATCGACTGGACGCGGTTCGCACGGCGTGCCGGGGAGACCCGCCGCCCGCTGTCCCGCGCGCCCGCCGCCCGCTTGCGTCCGGGCCGCGAGGCGCCGGCGAGGGCCGCGAAACATACGGGGAAAGCGTGGCGGATTCCAAGAACCTCACCGGCGTGCGCGTGATGGTGATCGACGACAGCAACACCATCCGGCGCAGCGCGGAGATCTTCCTCATGCAGGCGGGATGCCAGGTCATCCTCGCCGAGAACGGCTTCGACGCGCTCGCGAAGATCGCCGACCACCAGCCCGACCTCATCTTCGTCGACATCATGATGCCGCGCCTGGACGGCTACCAGACGTGCGCCCTCATCAAGAAGAGCGGCAAGCACCGCGCGACGCCCGTGATCATGCTCTCGTCGAAGGACAGCCTCTTCGACCGCGCGCGCGGCCGCATGGTGGGCTCCGACGAATACCTCACCAAGCCCTTCACGAAGGAAAGCCTGCTCAAGGCGGTGGAGCTGCATCTCGCCCAGCGCAGCACCGCGTGAGGACCGTATCCGATGACCCGATCAGGGAGTTCCGATAGATGGCCATAAGAAAGATCATGGTGGTGGACGACTCGCCCACCGAACGCGCCTTCATGGAAGGCCTGCTGAAGAAGCAGGGCTACCAGGTGCTCGTCGTCGACAGCGGCGAGACCGCGATCGAGCGCGCGAAGGCCGAGCAGCCCGACCTCATCCTCATGGACGTGGTGATGCCCGGCCTGAACGGCTTCCAGGCCACGCGCGCCATCACCCGCGAGGAGAAGACCAAGCACATCCCGGTCATCATCTGCACGACGAAGGACCAGGAGACGGACAAGATCTGGGGGCTGCGCCAGGGGGCGAAGGATTACATCACCAAGCCGCTGTCGGAGAGCGACCTCCTCGAGAAGATCCGGGCGTTGAGCTAGGCGGCGATGGCGCGACGCACGGGACTGCGCGAATTCCAGCTCTCGGTCGCCGAGCGGCTGCGCACCGCATCGACCCGCACGGCGCTGTCCTCGAAGCTCGGCTTCCAGGTGGGCGGGCACAACTGGTTCGTCGCGCTGCACCAGGTGAGCGAGGTGATCCCCGTTCCCCAGGCGGTGACCGTCCCGCTCACGCATTCGTGGTTTCGCGGCGTCTCCAACGTCCGCGGCAACCTCTACGGAATCGTCGATTTCTCGGCGTTCCAGGGGGGCGAGGCGATCATGCCCGGCATGGAGCGGCGCGTGATCCTCGTCTCGGAGCGCATCGTCGCGGGATCGGGGCTCCTCGTCTCGCGCATGCTCGGCCTGCGCAATCCCGAGCAGTTCACGCCGGCGCAGCGGCCGGTCGACGCGCACCCCTGGGTGAGCGCCGTATACACCGATGCCGGCGGGACCCGCTGGCTGGAGCTCGATCTTCCCGCGCTCGCCCGCGAGCCGCGGTTCCTGGAAGTAGGCGCGTAGGAGAACCAAATGGCGAAAGCACAAGCGATGAAACCCAAGTCCTCCTTCGGCGACTGGTTCCGCCGGCTCGGCGCACCCAAGCCCAAGCCGGCGGCGCGGCCCGCCGCGACGTCGACCTCGACGGCCACCAACCTTCCGGCAGCCGGCGGGCCGGCCACGCGTCCCGGCACCGCGAAGGCCGCGGCCGCCGCGCGCAAGCCCGCGAAGGCCGCCGAGCCGCGCTGGACGCTCGCGAGCTTCCGGCTGCCCATCATCGGCCGCAAGCCGGTGACGGCGCAGCTGCAGATCCTCGGCCTCGCCGCGCTCGTGCTGCTCGCGGGCACCGGCTTCATGGTCTACCAGGACACGACGCTGCGCACGCGGCACGCGACCTACCTCACGATCGTGTCGCAGATGCAGTACCACACGCAGCGCCTGGCGAAGGCCGCCGGCATCGCCGCGCGCGGCCAGGAGATCGCGTTCCCGCAGCTCAAGTCGAGCCGCGACGAGTTCGCTGCCTACCTCGGCGTGCTGCGCAGCGGGGGACGCGCGTTCGACGTGTCCGTGCCCGGCGCCGCCACGTCGCCGCAGGTGAGCGCGCGGCTCGCCGAGCTCGCCAAGGAATGGCCGGTGAGCGCCAACGCGGCCACGGCGATCCTCGCCGCGCAGAACGACCTCATCGCGCTGTCGCGCAACATCGCCCAGATCCGGGTGGGCGCCGAGGAGATGGCGACGATGTCGCAGGAGATCACCGGCCTCATGTCGCAATCGGGCTCGGCGCCCGGGCAGGTGGTCAAGGCGAACCGCCTCACCTTCCTGTCGGAGCGGCTGGGCCGCGGCGCGGCCGAGATCCTGGGCTCCGAGACGATCGACCCGGAGGTGCCGTTCCTCATCGGCAAGGACACCAACGACCTGCGCGACATGATCCGCGGGCTGGAGTCGGGCAGCGAGACGCTCGGCCTCGTGCCGCTGCGCGACCCCGACGCGCGCGCCATGCTGGGCGACCTCAAGAAGCAGTTCGGGCAGTTCGAGAAGAACGTGAGCCCGATCCTGCGCGAGCTGCAGAAGCTGGTCTCGGCCCGCCAGGCCTCGGCGAAGCTGGTCTCCGCGAGCGAGCACCTGCAATCGTCGGTGGCGAAGCTGCAGGACGCGGTGCAGTCGGAGAAGCCGGTCGCCACGCTCCTCGCGGTGGGCGTGCTCGCCGTGCTGCTCGTGGTGGTGCTGGTGCTCATGGCCGCGGTGTTCCTCGCCGACACGCGCCGCCGCGCCGCCGAGGCCGAGGCGGAGAACAAGCGCAACCAGGAGGCGATCCTGCGGCTGCTCAACGAGATGGGCGACCTCGCCGACGGCGACCTCACCATCCGCGCGCAGGTGACCGAGGACATCACGGGCGCCATCGCCGACTCGATGAACTACACGATCGACGAGCTGCGGACCCTCGTCGCGGGCGTGTCGAACGCCGCGACGCAGGTGACGCAGAAGACGGCGCACGCGCAGTCGATCTCGGCGGAGCTCCTCGGCGCCGCGGAGCGCCAGTCGAAGGAGATCGAGGAGACGACGGCGCAGGTGCTGCAGGTGTCGCGCTCGATCTCGGAGGTGTCGTCCACCGCCGACGAGGGCGCGCGCGTCGCGCAGCGCTCGCTGGCGGCCGCCGACAAGGGGCGCCTCGCGGTGCAGAGCTCGATCTCGGGGATGAACGACATCCGCGAGCAGATCCAGGAGACCTCGAAGCGGATCAAGCGCCTCGGCGAGAGCTCGCAGGAGATCGGCGAGATCGTGGAGCTGATTTCCGACATCACCGAGCAGACGAACGTGCTCGCGCTGAACGCCGCCATCCAGGCCGCGTCGGCGGGTGAAGCCGGACGCGGCTTCTCGGTGGTCGCGGAGGAGGTGCAGCGCCTCGCGGAACGCTCCGGCGAGGCGACCAAGCAGATCGGCGCGATCGTGAAGACGATTCAGGCCGACACGCAGGACGCGGTGGCGGCCATGGAGAAATCGACCATGGGCGTGGTGGAGGGCGCGAAGCTCTCCGACGCCGCGGGCCAGGCGTTGAGCGAGATCGACCAGGTGACGAAGAACCTCGCGCAGCTCATCCAGGCCATCTCGCAGGCCACGCACACGCAGGCGGCCGCGACGAACAAGGTGGCGCAGAACATGCAGGACATCCTCGAGATCACCCGGCAGACCACCCGCGGCACGCAGCAGGCGGCGGGCTCCATCCGCGATCTGGCCGCCGTGGCGCAGGAGCTCAAGAGCTCCGTCGCCGGCTTCAAGCTGTAACCGACCGGGGAAGGCGCAGGACGACGAACATGGCCGCGAATCCCGCCACCGATTTCGACCTCGGCCCGCTCAGCTGGGTCAAGACCGAGATCGACCACTCGCTCAACCAGGCGCGAGAGAACCTCGACAAGCTCGCGGCGAAGCCGGGCGAGCGCGGGCCGGTCAAGTACATCCTCACGCACCTGCACCAGGCGACCGGCGCGCTCGCGATGGTGGGGTTGGGCGCGGCGACGCGCTTCAACGAGGAGCTCGAGAAGCTGGTGGCGTACCTCGAGACGGAGGACGCGGCGCACCTCGCCGAGACCGGGGCGGTGGCCAAGCGCGGCATCGCCGCGCTCTCCTCCTACCTCGACGCGCTCCTCGCCGGCGAGCCCGACCGGCCGATGCGCCTCCTCGCGCCGTACCTCGAGCTCAACCGCGCGCGGGGGCAGAACGACGCGAACGAGGGCGACCTCTTCTACCCGGACCTCTCGACCCCGTTGCCCGCGCTCGCGCCCGCCGCCGCGGTCCAGAAGGCGCGGTTGGCCGTCGCGGCCTGCATCGACTCGATGGCGCACACCGCCGCGTGCATCTGGCGCAGCGCCTCGGCGACGTCCGCGCCCTTGAGCATGCGCAGCAGCCCCTGCTGGTACTGCGCGCGCTGCAGCGCGAGCGCCTTGGAGAGCACCGCTTCGTCGAGCGCGGAGGCGGGCGCGAGCGCGGGTAGCGGCGTCGAGAGGTCCGGGTAGAAGAGGTCGCCCTCGTTCGCGTCGTTCTGGCCCCGCGCGCGGTTGAGCTCGAGGTACGGAGCGAGCAGGCGCATCGGCCGGTCGGGCTCGCCGGCAAGGAGCGCGTCGAGGTAGGA
>DASUXK010000514.1:0-3855 GCA_036377935.1 Usitatibacter sp. | reverse complement strand
GCTGTTCGCTCCCTTCCAGCGACTCCACGGCAGCAGCGAGTTCGAGGGCCACGGCATCGGGCTCGCGAACGTGAAGCGCATCGTGGAGCGTCACGGCGGCACCGTCTGGGCGCAATCCGAAGTAGGCAATGGCGCCTGCTTCCACGTGAGCATTCCCGACGCGGCCTGAGCCGCGGCCGGCCGCGGCGCTACCCGGCGTGCCTAGTCGCCAGCGAGCGCGGCGCGGACTTTGCGCGCGAGGTCCGGGCGGCGGTAGGGCTTGTGGAGGAGTTGCACGCCCGCCGGGAAGCGCTCGGGGTCGGCCATCGCGTCGCCGGTGTAGCCGGACACGAACAGCACCTTCAGCGAGGGCCGCAGCGCGCGAGCCTCGCGGGCGAGATCGGGCCCCCCCATCCCGGGCATCACGACGTCGGTGAACAGCAGGTCGACATGCGCGCCGCCCCGCAGGATCGCGAGCGCCTCGGCCGCCGTCCCCGCCTCCATCACACGGTAGCCGAGGCTCGCGAGCTGGCGTTGCGCGGCCCGGCGCACCAGGGCGTCGTCCTCGACGAGCAGGATCGAGCCCGAGTGATTCTCGCCTTCGCCGCCGGGCTCTGGGGCGGGAGAGGAAGGCGCGCGCACGGGCGCCCGGGGCAGGAACAGGTTCACGGTCGTCCCGCGTCCCGGCTCCGATTCGAGGGTGACGTGTCCGCCGGACTGCTTCACGAAGCCGTACACCATGGGAAGGCCGAGGCCGGTTCCCTTGCCCGGATCCTTCGTGGTGAAGAACGGCTCGAACACGCGCTCGAGGTGCTCGCTCGGGATTCCCGTGCCGCTGTCCGAGACCGTAAGCAGGACGTAATCGCCCCGCTCCGCGGGCGGCGCCGGGCCGCGCCGCTTCCGGCCCGGGTGCGCGTTGGCCGCCTCGATGATCAGCCGCCCACCGCCCGGCATGGCATCGCGCGCGTTGATGGAGAGGTTGAGCACGGCGCTTTCGAGCTGCGCCGGGTCCACGAGCGCGTGCTGGAGACCGGGCGCGCAGCGCGTTTCCACCTCGATGTGTTCGCCCAGCGTCCGGTGCAGGAGCGGGCCCATTCCGTCGAGGAGCGCGGCGACGTCGACCGGGCGAGGCTGCAGGATCTGCTTGCGCGCGAAGGCGAGCAGGCGCTGCGTGAGCTGCGCGCCGCGCGCGGCGGCCTCGGCCACCATCTGGGCGAGCGGGCCCAGCGCCGCGTCGGTTGCGAGCTTCTCGCGGAGCACTTCGGAGCTGCCCAGGATGACGGTGAGCAGGTTGTTGAAGTCGTGCGCGATGCCGCCCGTGAGCTGGCCGACGGATTCGAGTCGCTGCGATTGCCGCAGCTGCTCCTCGAGCGCGAGCCGCTCGGTCACGTCGGTCATCGTGGCGAGCGTGCACACGGCGCGGCCTTCGGCGTCGCGGATCACGGTGCCGCGCTCGTGCACCTGCGCATAGGTTCCGTCGCCCCGCAGGAACCGGTAGGCGAGGGACCACTCGCGCCGCTGCGATCCGACCGCTGCGCGCACCTCGGCGAGGACGCGCTCGCGGTCCTCCGGGTGGATGCGGCCTGACCAGGACTCGATTCGCGAGGATGCCGGATCCTGGCGCGAATGGCCGAAGTGCGTGGTGTAGCCTTCGTTCCACCAGAGCGCGGCGCGTGACACGTCCCAATCGCGGATCACGTCGTTGGATGCGCGCGAGAGGATGCGGAAGCGCTCCTCGCTCTCGCGCACCGCCTGCTCCGCCCCCTTGAGGGGCGTGAGGTCCTGGAACGCGCCCTCGACGCGGACGATGCGTCCTTCGGCGTCGCGCACGGCCTGGCCGGTCACGCGCACCGGCAGCCGGCGACCGTGGCCGGTCACGATCTCGAGCTCCATGTCGAAGGGCGTCCCGTCCACCATGCACGCACGTGCCGCTTGCACGAGCCTCCCGCGCCATTCGGGCGGGTAGGCCTCGAGCGCAGATTCGACCGCGGGAGGTGCCACCGGCTGCTCGACGATGTCGAACACCTCGTCCGAAAGCTGCAGCCGCTGCTCCGGCACGCTGATGGACCATCCGCCGATGCGCGCGATGCGCCCCGCCATCCGCAGCAGCGAGGTGCCCTGTTCCAGCTTCTCGGTCGCGCTCTTGAGATCGTCGACATCGGTGGCGGTGCCCATCCACTTGATCAGGTGGCCCTGCTCGCTGCGGAAGGGTGTGCCTCGCACGAGCATCCACCGGTAGATGCCGCCGGCCTGCCTTATGCGGCACTCGACGCTGTAGTCGGATTCCTCCGCGCGGGCCTTGTCCCAGGCGGCGACGACCCGATGCTGGTCGTCGGGGTGGATCGCCCGCAGCCAGCCCTTCCCGACGCTCTCGGCGAGCGACAGACCCGTGTAGTCGGCCCAGCGCTGGTTGAGGTAGCTGGTCCATCCGTCCGGCGCGGCCATCCACACCATCTGCGGCATCGATTCGGCGAGCGAGCGCAGCTCGCGCTCGCTTTCGCGCAGCGCCGCCTCGGCGAGCTTGCGCTCGGTCACGACCCTGAAGTAGACGGCGAGCCCGTCCTGCGACGGATGGGCGCTCACCTCGAACCAGTTCTCGAGCGGCGGGTAGAAGAACTCGAACTTGCTCGGCCGGCCCGTCCTCATCACGCGGTGGTATTCCTCGTGCGCGGACGTGTGGACCGCCTCGGGGAATTCATCCCACACGACCTTGCCCAGGAGCTCCGAGCGCGGGCGCTGCAGCACCCGTTCCGCCTCCTCGTTGAGGTACTCGAATCGCCACGACGCGTCCAGGACGAAGAAGGCGTCCGACATGCTTTCGAGGGTGCGCGTGAGCCGGGTCGCGATTTCGTGCAGCTGTTCCCGCGTGTAGAGGCTTTCGGTGATGTCCTGGATCGCGCCCTGGATGCGGCGCACCTCGCCGTTGGCGTCGCGCTCCGCTTCGCCGCACAGCCGCACCCAGATGCGCCAGCCCTTCGGGGTATCGAGCGGCACCTGCAAGTCGAACGGCTCCCCGGTGCGCTCGCACGCGGCGAACGCTTCGGCGACGCGCGCCCGCGCGGCTTCCGGAAAGAGCTGCATCGCCTCGTCGTGCGACGGGATCGCGCCGCGCGCGAGGCCCAGGATGTCGAACACGTCGTCCGACCAGTAGGCCTGGCGGCCGGGCAGCTCGATCGCCCAGCCCCCGATGCGCGCGACGCGCCCGGCGATCCGCAGCAGCGCTTCCTTCTGGCGCAGCGCCTCGCGCGCGCGCCTCTGCTCCGTGATGTCCTGGAACGCTCCCTGCAGGCGCACGATCCGTCCCTGCGCGTCGCGAACCGCCTCGCCGTAGGAATGCACCCAGATGAGCCGGCCCTTCAGCGTGCGCTTCGGAAGCTCGAACTCGTACGGCGTGCCGTCGCGGGTGCAGGCATCCACCTTGCGCTTCACTTCCTCGCGGCATTCCTCGGGAAAGAGCTCGATGCCTTCGTCGAGCGACGGCTGGTAGCCCGGGGGCGCGTCGTGGATCTCGCAATTCACGTCCGACCAGGACAGCCGGCGCTCGGGCAGGTCGATGGTCCAGCCCCCGAGCCGCGCCGCGCGGCTCGCGATGCGCAGCAGCGAGACCTCCCGCTCGATCGCCTCGCTTTCGGAGCGTCGGCGGGTGATGTCGGCCACCGTTGCGAGCCGCCGGACGGGGGTGCCCGTCCCGGCGAGTTCCACGTCGCCGCGCTCGTGAAGCCATCGCAGGGCCCCGTCGGAACGCACCACGCGGTACTCGATGGGCGTGCGCGCGCGCTCGGCGGTCTCGCCATGGATGGCCGCGACGGCGGGAAGGTCCTCGGGATGCACGTAGCGGTGGAGCGACTCCAGCGTGCCCGCGAATTCGGCCGGCTC
>DASUXK010000513.1:0-4628 GCA_036377935.1 Usitatibacter sp. | reverse complement strand
ATCGAGCAGCGGGTTGTGCACGAACGCGTTGTTGAGGAAGCGGATCGTCTCGTCGTCGGCCGCGGCGTTCTGGTCGAAGAAGGCGAACGGTTCCATCTTGCCGAAGGTGAGCTCGAGCCGATCCTGCGAACCTTGGCCCGCCCCGCCGGACGACAACGGCGCCGTGAGCTGGTACCACGCCTGGGCGACGATCGCGTGCGCGCCGCCGGAGCCGTCGCTGCGCGGGAACGCGGTCGTGTTGGGCGTGCTCGTGTACGTCGGCCGCAGCGTGACGCCTTCGCCCTGGCCGAAGCGCACGTGCGTGAAGAACTTTCCTTCGACGTCGCCCATCGCCGCTCCGGGGAGCTCCAGGGTCACGTCACCGCGCCAGGTCGCGCGGGAGGCGGCGGTACCTTCGTGCGCGGCCGCCGCATTCGCCTTCTGCGCCACGCCGGCGAGGCTGCCGCCTAGCGCGATGCCTTCGCCCCTGCCGTCGAGGGGGGCCGGTTCGTCGGCGAAGGAGACGCCGGGAGCGGCGAGCGCGAGCCCCACCATGCCGGCCACGAGAGGCGAACCCATGCATTCATGATCGCACGACGAACATCCCGGCCTCGGCGGGCACCGCCGCCGTCACTCCCCTCGCAGGAACCCCGCGATGCGCCGGTCGAGGAAATCCGCATCACCCCGCGAGAGGCTGGTCGCTCCCATGTGCCCGTTGCGCGTCGGGATCTCGATGAAGCGTCCGCCGGGGATTGCATCGGCGGCCTCGCGGGCACAGCCTTCGGGGTTGAGCAGGTCGAGGGGCGGGGCGAAGACGAGGGCCGGCGCGCGGATCGAGGCGAGCGCGCGGCGAGTGTCGCCCGCGAAGCCCGGCGTGCCGCCGACGTCGTGCGCCTCGTACGCCCACGACTGGTACAGGAAGTCGTGCGCGTCGAAGCCCTGCGCCCCGACCGCCGCCACCATGGCGTCGAAATCGCCGTCGGCCGCGATCGATGGCGTGCGCATGGCGAGCCCGTTCATCAGTCCCGCATACGCCGCCCAGCCGCGATCGGGACGACGCGAGAAGCCGTCGCCGGTCCAGGCCGGATCGGCCATGAGGCAGGCGCGCGCCGTGGCGAGCACGAGGCGCGACCACGGCGAGGCCGCCGCCATCGGCGTCATCGCGACGACCCTTCCGACGAGCGCCGGATGGCTCACCGCCCACTGCAGCGCCTGCATGCCGCCCATGGAGGCGCCGACCACCGCGTGCAGGCGTTCGATGCCCAAGTGCTCCACCACGAGCCGGTGCTGCGCGGAGACCATGTCGCGGATCGTGAAGCGCGGGAAGCGCATGCGCGGCTGCAGCGTGCTGTTCGAAGGCGACGTCGAGAGCCCGTTGCCGATCGCGTCGGTGGCGATCACGAAATGGCGCCGCGTGTCGAGGGCCTTCCCGGGACCGATCAGGAAATCGAGCCGGTGGTGCGTCCCGGTGATGGCCGTGCAGACGAGGATCGCGTTGGAGCGCGCGGCGTCCAGCTCGCCGTGGGTGACGTACGACTGGCGGAAATCGGGGATCGCCTCGCCCGACTCGAGCGCCAGGTCTCCCAGGGCGGCGATCCGATGCGGGGCATCGATGTGGCCCGGCGCGAGGGGCGGGTGGCTCACGCGAGCTCGACGACCGTGCGGATCCCCTCGCCGCGCGCGAGCGCCTCGAAGCCCTCGTTGATCTGGTCGAGGCGGATGCGCCGCGTGATGAGCTCGTCCAGCTTGATCCGTCCTTCGAGGTACTCGTGGGCGATCCACGGAAAGTCGCGCCTCGGGATGGCCTCGCCGTAGCTCGAGCGCACGATCCGCTTCTCGCCCATGAGCGAGCCCCAGCGGAACGGGACTTCCTCGTTCACGTTGATCTTGCCGAGCCACACCACCTGGCCGCCCGGACGCACCGCTTCGACCGAGAGGCGGAACGCGGCCTTGTGGCCCGCCGCCTCGATCACATGGTCCGCGCCGCGACCGCCGGTGAGGCGGCGCACCTGGTCCACCGCGTCGGGCGCGGCCGCGTCGATCGTCTCGGTCGCGCCGAACTGCATCGCTCGCGCGCGGCGGTCCGCGCTTACGTCCATCGCGATGATGCGCCCCGCGTCGACGAGCTTCGCGCCCTGGATCGCGTTGAGCCCCACCGCGCCCGCGCCGATCACCACGACGCTGGATCCCGCCTCGATCCTGGCCTTGCGCACCGCGCCGCCGATGCCCGTCATCACGCCGCAGCCGATGATGCACGCGCGGTCGAACGGCAGCTCGCTCGGCACCGGGATCGCGCCCGATTCGGGCACGACCGTGTACTGCGCGTGGGTCGAGGTCACGAAGTAGTGGTGCACGGGCTTGCCGTCGCGGCTCATGCGGATGGTGCCGTCCAGGAGGCGGCCGTTCGGCTGGTGGCGCGTGAGCGGCTCGCACAGGATCGGCAGCGACCGGTCGCAGTAGAAGCAGTGGCCGCAGTGCGGGTTCCACGAGCAGATCACGTGGTCGCCGGGCCTCACCGACGTCACGCGGCTTCCGACCTTCTCGACGACGCCCGCGCCCTCGTGGCCGAGCACGATCGGCATCGGGTAGGCGAGCGAGCCCTGGATCACCTCGAGGTCGGTGTGGCACAGGCCCGTGGCGTGCAGGCGCACCAGCACGTCGTCGGGCTGAAGCGGCGCCATCTCCAGCGTCTGCACCTCGAGCGGCGCGTTGACGCGCTCGAGGACCGCGGCTTCGAACTTCATCGGGCCGCGCTTCCTATCGGGCCGCGCGATCCGGCAGCGCCCGCGGATCGTTGTAGCTGTCCACGCCGGTGCCGCGGTACAGGATGCGGGCGTTGCGCTCGGCGATCGCCTTGTGCAGCGCGACGAACTCGGGGTCCATGTCGCGCGTGGGCCGCGGCTCGTGCTCGAAGTGGTGGTACTCGTCCACGCCGCGCACGAGCGTGGCGCTGTCCTCGCCGACGACCTGGCGCACCGAGGTCGGGATGTAGCGGATCGCGAACCCGATGCGGCGGTCGTTGGAGGGGTTGGGCGGCGAGCCGTGGACGAGCCGCACGTGGTGCAGCGACATCTCGCCCGGCTGCAGCTCCACGGTGACGGCCCGGGACTCGTCCACCTCCACCGCGATCTCCTGCCCGCGCGTGAGGAGGTTGTTCTGCGCGAACGTGTCGCGGTGGGGAATCTGGTCCTTCGTGTGCGTGCCCGGGATGAAGTCCATCGCCCCGTTCGACTTGTCGGCCCGCGTGAGCGCGACCCATGCCGTCACGACGTCGGGGCGATCCAGCCCCCAGTACGTGGAGTCCTGGTGCCAGGAGACGTAGGCGGGGTTGCGCGCCTCCTTGATGAAGAAGTTCGTCGTCCAGCAGAAGAGGTTCGGCCCGTAGAGGTCCTCGATCGCGTCCACGATGCGCTCCTGGCGCACGAGGTCGCCCAGCCACGAGAAGAGGAGGTGCGACTTGTGGCGCAGGTCGCCCTTGAGCGGGCCGCCGGTCTCGCGCTCGAACGCCTCGAGCCTTTCGCGGATTTCCGCGGCCGCCTCGGGCGACATCACGCGGACGGGGAAGACGCATCCATCGCGCCGGTACTGGTCGACCTGCTGCTGGGTGAGGATCTTCATTCGGGGCTCCTGTGCCGTTGCTGGTGTTCCGCCCGCGCGCTCACGCGCCGCCGGCGATGATCTTCATCACCTCCGGCGGGTACGTGTCGCCGGGCTTGCCTTCGTAGATGATCTCGCCGCGCTCGAGCACGTACAGGCGGTCGGCGTACTCGGGGATGTGCTGCACGTTGGATTCGGCCATGAGGACCGCGTGCCCGTGCGCGCGGATCGACGCCATGCCCTCGCTGATGCTCGGGATGATCGCGGGCGACAGGCCCTCGAACGGCTCGTCGACCAGCAGCAGCTCGGGGTCGAGCGCGAGCGCGCGCGCGATGGACACCATCTTGCGCTCGCCGCCCGAGAGCTGCGCGCCGCCGCGCTTCTCGTACTGGCGCAGCTTGGGGAAGATCTCGTAGGCGAGCGCCACGCGCAGCCTCGCGTCCCGGCCGTTGGGCCGCGTCCACGTGGGAAGCTCGATGTTCTCGGCGACGGTGAGGTCGGCGAAGACCTGGCTTTCCTCCGGCGAGTAGCCGACGCCCAGCCGCGCGATGCGATGGGTGGGCAGCCCGACGAGGGCGTTTTCCTTGAACTGCACCGCCCCCGACATCGGGCGGCAATAGCCCATGATGGTGCGGAAGGTGGTCGTCTTGCCGGCGCCGTTGCGGCCGACGAGGCACACGAGCTCCCCGGGCCCCACGCGAAGCGAGATGCCGCGCAGGATGAGGCTGCCCTGGATGCTCACCGCGAGGTTGTCGATGCGCAGCATCAGGCGGCCCCCGCGGCGATGCGGCCCAGCTTGCCGACGATGGCGGTGATCATCTCCGGGTCGCTGAAGAACTGCTCGGGCGCGCGGTCGGCGAGCACGCGGCCCGCCTGCAGCGCCACGATGCGGCTCGAGTACTCCGCGACCAGGTCCATGTCGTGCTCCACGAGGATGATGGACTTCACGCCGGCCTTGCGCGCGGCGTCGACCACGTTGCGCATGAGCCCGTGCTTGTCGGCGCTCGACACGCCGCTCGTCGGCTCGTCGAGCAGGATCACCTCGGGCGCCA
>DASUXK010000512.1:0-5396 GCA_036377935.1 Usitatibacter sp. | reverse complement strand
AGCGAGACCTCGAACTCCTCGGCGAGGTCGAAGAAGCCCTTGGCGAAGGCGCCCAGCCAGTCGTGGTCCACCTTCGGCAGCGTCAGCGCGAGCATCGCCCAGTACGGCATCGCGCCCATCGCCGCCATGTCCGAGAGGTTCACGGCGAGCGCCTTGTGGCCCAGCGTCTCGGGATCCACGTCGGGGAAGAAGTGCGTGCCGGAGACCATCGTATCCACGGAAACGGCGAGGTCCATGCCGTTGGAGACGTCGACCAGCGCGCAGTCGTCGCCCACGCCCAGCACGGCGTTGGCCGCGGGCCGCGTGAAGTGGCGGGCGATGACGTCGAATTCGGGCGTGTCATGCGTCATTGCGCGGCTTTCTCTTTCTCGCGACCTCTTCCGGGCGCACCGACGTGGCGAGCCGGTCGAGGATGCCGTTCACGTACTTGTGGCCCTCGGTGCCGCCGAAGCGCTTGCCGAGCTCGATCGCCTCGTTGATCGTCACCTTGTAGGGGATCTCGGGGTTGTGGACCATCTCCCAGGCGCCGATGAGGAGGATGGCGCGCTCCACCGGGCTCACCTCGTCCCACTTGCGGTCGGCCAGGGGCTCGAGCTTCTCGCGCAGGCCCTGCGCCTCGCCGATCGCGCCCTTCAGCTCCGCCTCGAGGAACGCGCGGTCCGCCGATTCGAAGTGCTCCATCTCCGAGAGGTCCTTCAGCACCTGCGCCGGGCTGGTACCCGTGTAGAGCCATTGGTAGATCCCCTGCAAAGCGAGCTCGCGTGCGCGCCGGCGCGGCGTCATCCCTCCACCGCCTTCAGCGTGTTGGCCATCTCGACCGCCACCGCCGCGCACTCGGCGCCCTTCACCGGGGCGCGCTCGAGCGCCTGCGCCTCGGTGTCCGTCGTGAGCACGCCGTTCGCCACCGGGATGCCGGTCTCGAGCTGCACGTCGAGGATGCCCCGCGCGCTCGCGTTGGCGACGATCTCGAAATGGTACGTCTCGCCGCGCACCACGGCGCCCAGCGCAACCAGCGCATCGTAGCGCCGGCCGAAGCCGCGGCGCTCCAGGGCGAGGCTCTGCAGCACGAGCGGGATCTCGAGCGCGCCGGGCACGCTCACGACGTCGATGTCGGCCGGCGCCACGCCCAGCTCGACCAGCCGCTTGTCGCACGCGCCGAGGAGCGCGCTCACGATCTCCTCGTTGAAGCGGCTCCAGACGATCGCGATGCGCAGGCCGTTGCCGCGCAGGTCCGGCTCGGCCATCTCAGACCGCCTTCACCAGCGCCTCGTCGGGCGAGACGTACTCGACGACTTCCAGCCCGAATCCCGACATGCTGGGGATGCGCTTCGGCCGCGCCATGACGCGCATCTTGCCCACGCCCAGGTCGCGCAGGATCTGCGCGCCGATGCCGTGCAGGCGCGGATCCCAGCGGGCCGGGTGGCGCTTCGCGGCCGGCGCCTGCAGGCGCTGCAGGATCTCCCCGGTCGGCTCGCGGCGGCGCAGCAGCACGATCACGCCCTCCTTGTGGTGCGCGACGATGCGCATCGCGTCCTGTACCGAGTACGCGTGGCGCGCGGTATCGAAATCGAAGAGGTCGAGCGAGGCGAAGGGCTCGTGCACGCGCACGAGGACCGGGCGCTCGGGCGCGGGCTCGCCCTTCACCAGCGCGTAGTGCACCTCGTCCACCGTCTTGTCGTGGTAGACGCACAGGCGGAACGGGCCGTAGGGCGTGGCGATGGAGCGGTCGGCCACGCGCTCGACGAGCGTCTCCGTCTCGCTGCGGTGGCGGATGAGGTCGGCGATCGTGCCCACCTCGAGACCGTGCCTTTGCGCGAACGGAAGGAGCTCGGGCAGGCGCGCCATGGAGCCGTCGGGATTCATGATCTCGCAGATCACGGCGGCGGGCGTGAGGCCGGCGAGCTCGGCGAGGTCGCAGCCCGCCTCGGTATGGCCCGCGCGGGCGAGCACGCCGCCCTTCTGCGCCATGACCGGGAAGATGTGCCCGGGCTGCACGATGTCCTCGGGCTTCGCGTGCCTGGCGGTCGCGGCCCGCACGGTACGAGCGCGATCGGCGGCGGAGATTCCCGTCGTCACGCCGGTCGCCGCCTCGATGGAGACGGTGAACGCCGTGCCCATGGGCGAACGGTTCTCGTTCACCATCAGCGGGAGGTTCAACTGGCGGCAGCGCTCCTCGGTCAACGTGAGGCAGATCAAGCCGCGCGCGTGGGTGGCCATGAAGTTGATGGCTTCGGGCGTCACGAAATCGGCGGCGAGCACGAGGTCGCCCTCGTTCTCGCGGTCCTCGGCGTCGGCGAGCACGATCATGTGCCCGAGGCGCAGGGCGTCGATGAGATGCTGGGTGGGACTGAGGTCCATGGGGATTCCTCGGGAAGACCGCTATTTTGCCACTTCCGCCGACCCCAGCAGCCGCTCGGCGTAGCGCGCGAGCATGTCCACCTCGAGGTTCACCGGCGTGCCGGGCGCGAGCCGCCCGAGGGTGGTCACCGACTGCGTGTGCGGGATGAGGTTCACCTCGAAGCGCGCGCCCTCGACGGCGTTCAC
The DNA here is from genome assembly GCA_036377935.1 of Usitatibacter sp. Taxonomy (GTDB): domain Bacteria; phylum Pseudomonadota; class Gammaproteobacteria; order Burkholderiales; family Usitatibacteraceae; genus Usitatibacter. The sequence continues at coordinate 2,852 of DASUXK010000512.1, read as the reverse complement.
CGTGAGGCTCACGCCGTCCACCGCGACGGATCCCTTGCGGGCGATGTAGCGCGCGAGCTCGCCCGGCGCCTCGAAGACGACGCGGATGCTCGCGCCGAGGTCGTCGCGCGCGACGACGCGACCCACGCCGTCGACGTGGCCGCTCACGAGATGCCCGCCGAGGCGGTCCGAAAGGCGCAGCGATTTCTCGAGGTTCACGGGGCGGCCCGCCTCGAGGCCCGTGGTGACGGCGAGCGTCGCACGCGAGGTGTCCACGTCGAAAGCATCGGCCGACTTCGCGACGACCGTGTGACAGACGCCCTGGATCGCGATCGAATCGCCGATCGCGACGTCGTCCAGCCCGAAGCCGGGCGCCTCGATGCGCAGGCGCAGCCCGTCGCCCTGCGGCGCGGCCGAGGCGATGCGGCCCACGGCCGCGACGATCCCGGAGAACATTCAGCCCTCTCCCATTCTCGCGGTGATGCGGATGTCCTCGCCGACGTTTCGCACGTCCGTGATGCGCACGCGCGGCGCCTCGTCCAGCCGCAGCAGCTCGTCCATCGCGAAGAGCCCCTGCGCCGCGTCGCCGAGGAGCATGGGCGCGAGGTAGAGCACCAGCTCGTCGATCACGCCCGAGCGCACGAGCGATCCCATGAGCCGGCCGCCGGTCTCCACCGTCACCTCGTTGAAGCCGCGGCTGCCGAGGAACCGCGCGATCGCGGCGAGGTCGGCCTTGCGGCCATCGCCCGGCACGCGCACGACTTCCGCGCCGCGCGCCTCGAGCGCCGCGCGGCGTTCGGCATCGTCGCTCACCGTGAGGATGATCGGCGGCTCGCCCTGCAGAAGCTTCGCGGCGAGCGGCACCTCGAGGCGGTGGTCGATCAGCACCCGCTTCGGCTGGCGCGCGCACGGCACCATGCGCACCGTGAGCTCGGGATCGTCGTGGCGCACGGTGCCGATGCCGGTGAGCATCGCGCAGGAGCGCGCGCGCAGCCGATGCACGTCGCGGCGCGCTTCCTCGCCGGTGATCCAGCGGCTGAGTCCGTTCGCGAGCGCGATGCCGCCGTCCAGCGACGCCGCGGCCTTGATGCGCATCCACGGCCGGCCCTTGCGCATGCGCGTGAGGAAGCCGCGATGCGCTTCCTCGGCCTGCGCGGCCATGAGCCCCACGTCCGCGCGGATGCCCGCCTCGCGCAGCCGCGCGATGCCGCGGCCGTGCACCTGCGGGTTGGGATCCTCGAGCGCGCACACGACGCGCGCCACCTTCGCCGCGACGAGCGCCTCGACGCACGGCGGCGTGCGGCCCTGGTGGCTGCAGGGCTCGAGCGTGAGATACACGGTGGCGCCCGCCGGCGATTCGCCCGCCGACCGCAGGGCGCGCACTTCCGCATGGGCCTCGCCCGCGCGCTCGTGCCAGCCCTCTCCCACGATGCGGCCGCCCTTCGCGATCACGCAGCCGACGTTGGGATTCGGCGTGGACGTGTCGCGGCCGCGCGCGGCGAGCGCGAGCGCGCGGGACATGAAGGCGTGGTCTTCGGCGGAGAACATCGATTCGTCATTCCCGCGCAGGCGGGAATCCACGGGTCCCCGCCTGCGCGGGGACGACGGGCATCATTTCTCTTTCACTTCGCGGATCGCGTCGCGGAAGTCGTCGACGTCGGAGAAGCTCTTGTAGACCGAGGCGAAGCGGATGTAGGCGACCTTGTCGAGCTTCCTCAGCTCCTCCATCACCATCTCGCCCAGGCGCCGCGAGTCGATCTCGCGCTCGCCCAGCGAGAGCATCTTCTGCTCGATGCGCGTGATCGCCGCGTCCACGAGCTCGGTGGTGACGGGGCGCTTGTGCAGCGCCCGCTGGAAGCCGGTGCGCAGCTTCTGCGTGGAGAAGTCCTCGCGCTCGCCGTTGGTCTTCACGATCTGCGGCATGCGCAGCTCGGCCGTCTCGTAGGTGGTGAAGCGCTTGTTGCAGACCTGGCAGCGGCGCCGGCGGCGGATCGAGTCGCCCTCCTCGCTCACGCGCGAGTCGATGACCTGGGTGTCCTCGGCGCTGCAGAAGGGGCACTTCAAGCGGCTTTTCCCTCGCCCGTCATGCCATAACTCGCGCGCATCGCCGGGCCGTAGACCGGGAAGCGCGCGCAGAGCGCCGTCACCTCGCGGCGCACCTTCTCGATGCGGCCCGCGTCGCCCTGCGCGTCGAGCACGTCGGCGATGAAGTTCCCGACCTGCGCGGCCTCCGCGCCGGCGAAGCCGCGCGTGGTCATCGCGGGCGATCCCACGCGGATGCCGCTCGTGACCATCGGCTTCTCGGGATCGTTCGGGATGGCGTTCTTGTTGACCGTGATGTGCGCCTGGCCGAGCGAGGCCTCGGCGTCCTTGCCCGTGACCTTCTTCGCGCGCAGGTCGACGAGGAACATGTGGCTCTCGGTGCGGCCGGAGACCACGCGCACGCCGCGCTTCACGAGCGTCTCGGCCATGATGCGCGCGTTGTCGAGCACGTGTTGCTGGTACGCCTTGAACGACGGCTGCAGCGCCTCGTGGAAAGCCATGGCCTTCGCCGCGATCACGTGCATGAGCGGGCCGCCCTGCAGCGACGGGAAGATCGAGGAGTTGAGGATCTTCCCGTGCTCGGCCTTCGCGAGGATCACGCCGCCGCGCGGGCCGCGCAGCGTCTTGTGCGTGGTGCTGGTGACGAAGTCCGCGATGCCCACCGGCGAGGGATAGAGGCCCGCCGCGATGAGGCCCGCGTAGTGCGCGACATCCACCATCAGGTACGCGCCGACCTCGTCGGCGATCGCGCGGAACTTCGGGAAGTCCATGCGCAGGGCGTAGGCCGAGGCGCCCGCCACGATCATGCGCGGCTTGTGGCTGCGCGCGAG
>DASUXK010000511.1:0-8525 GCA_036377935.1 Usitatibacter sp. | reverse complement strand
CGGGTCGTCCCCCATGGCGTTGCCCACCTTGGAGGCGAGCACCCAGCGGTCGCGGTCGCCGGCGATGAGCTTGCCCACGATGCGCTCGCTCTCGCCCTTCGTGTACACGTCGGCGGTGTCGATGAAGTTGACGCCCGCCTCGCGCGCGGCGGCGACGATGCGCGCCGATTCGGCGGCATCCGTGCGGTCGCCGAACATCATGGTGCCGAGGCAGAGGGGCGAGACCTTCACGCCGCTCGTTCCGAGGTTGCGATATTCCATGCGGATGGGACTTTCTATCGAGTGGACGAGCGGGAAAAGGGGACTGCCCCCATCTTCCCGATGAGGTGCAGGCCGGTGCGGATGCCGGCGAGGTAGAGCGAGACCTTGGTGCTCTCGTTGGGCGCGTGGTTGTTCTCGTCGTAGGGCGCGAGGGGCACGACGATCGACGGCAGGCCCAGCAGGCGCGTGAAGACGAAGTCGGGCGTCGTGCCGCCGAGCGAGGGCACGACGAGCGGCTCGCGCCCGAAGCCTTGCGCCACCGCCTCCTTCACGAGCGCGACGCACGGATGGTCCAGGGGCGTGCGCGAAGGCGGCGTGGACTTGGTGCAGCGGATCTCGATGTTGCCGTAGCCCTTCTCCGCGGCGAAGCGCCGGATCGCCGCGTACACCGCCTGCGGATCCTGGCCGTCGACGAGGCGCACGTCCACCTTCGCGAGCGCTTCCTTGTGGATGATCGCCTTCTGTCCCGGCCCGGTGTATCCCGACGAAATTCCGGAGACGTTGAACGCCGGCCGCAACATGAGCCGCTCGTGGAAGAGCGCGTCGTCGGCGCCCGTCGCCGGCTCCACGCCCACGCTCTCGCGAAAGCCGGCGTGGTCGACCCGCAGCGCGCGCACCGCGGCGAGGTCCTCGGGCGCGATGGCCACCTCCGCATAGCCCGCGCCGGGCACGCGCAAGCGTCCCTCGCGATCGACCATCTCGGCGAAGAGATGGATGAGGTCGAGCGTCGGGTTGGGCGCGACGCCGCCGAAGTTGCCGGAGTGCAGGTTGCGCTTCGCGCCCTTCGCGGAGATCTCGAGCCCGAGGTAGCCGCGCACCCCCATGAGGAGAACCGGCTGGTCGTCGGGGAACATCGGCCCGTCGGAGTAGCAGCAGAGATCCGCGGCGAGCCGATCGCGGTTGGCCTCCACGAATTCCGGGAGCGGCGCGCTGCCGGTCTCCTCGTCGCCCTCGACGATCGCCTTCACGCGGATCGGCAGCTCCCCGTGCAGCTCGCGCCACAACGCGATCGCGTGCAGCATCGCGAGATGCTGGCCCTTGTTGTCGCCGGTGCCGCGGCCCCAGACGCGATCGCCCTCGATCACCGGCTCGAAGGGCTTCGTGCGCCAGCCTTCCTGCTTCTCGTCGGCGGGATAGACGTCGTAGTGGCCGTAGAGGAGCCACGTCGTGGGCGCGTCGGCGGGCCCCGTTTCCGCATAGATGATCGGGTGGCTCGAGGTCGGGTGCACTTCGACGCTGAAGCCCCAGCCCTGCAGCCGACGGCGCAGGAACGCGACCTGGTCGTCGATGCCCTCGCCCGTGAGGCTCACGGAGGCGATGCGCACCGATTCCAGCAGTGTCTCGACGAGCGCCTTCGAGCGCGCCTCGACCGCCTGCGCGATTTGTCCTTCCATGACCACTCCTCCTCGCCCGGATACTACTCGAATGGAAAAGGCACGGAGAGCCGAGCGGCCGAGGCGGCGTCAAACGGACACAGGCTATGCGCCGGTGGGCAGACTGCGAACAACGACCGAAAAAAAGGGGGCTTGACCCAGCCCCCGTCAGGCCAATTTTTCGAAATCAGTTGTTCAAGGAAAGGTTGTGATAGCAGAGTGGCGTTACGGACGAGTGAACTCCTGTCGTTACAAATTCCGAGCCCCAATTGGCAAGCTGCCCGTTGATGTAGATTTCCCAGCTCTGCCAGAATCCGTCGACCGTGACCGTATAGCTCCCCGAGCAATATCGTTGTTGATCCGCGCGCGTGTAGTAGAGGTTGACAAAGACCGGGATGCTAGTTTCCGAGAACACGTAGCTGCTGCCATAAAGGGCGACTCTCCAGTTCGACCTGTACTTCAGTGTTCCCCCCGTCCAATTCACGACGATGGTGTCCCCGTTGGCCAGCCCGCCGAACAGGTTATGCTGCCCCAGATAGTTGACCAAGGCATTTCGTCGATACGTTTCCGAGAAGTTCGGGTTCCCGTCAGCCGGTACATTGAACGCCCACGATCTGGCCGAAGCCGCGGATGCGAACAGCGATGCAAAGGCAATGCATGTCAGCGCGAACAAATGCCGAACGCCTGTCTTCATGGGGCCTCCCTACGCTCTCTTACGATTTCGGGTCCGGACGCTTTCTGGGATATGTGAAACCGAGCCGAACCCAGTCCCGGTTCCGTATCGCGTTGCCCAAGTTTGTTTCAATCTCAATCGCTTCCTGTAGGCGTTCCGGATCGAGCGCAGGATTCATGATCGGCAGGACGGTGATGACGTCGTGCTGGTCGCACGCACCGAAAAAGAGGCAGGCGGTAATGACCGGATGACCTCTCGCGCCGCACTCGGCGCCCATGTTGCATTCGAGCAGGGTCCACGCGGCGATTGATGCCGCCGGATCGCCTTGCTCCGCAAACCATTCGTTTCCATTCCGCGCCAGGAGGTACTGGTAGATGCCCTGAACGACGTCGCCGTCCACGTCACCCGACAAGAGCGAAATGGCGACCTCATCGGCGTATTGCGCGCCTTTCGTCCAGAGCAATCGCGGTAGCGTCGTGGCAACCGCTGCGGGATAGCCGGCCCGTGCCGCCTTTTGCCTCAGGTCCTCGACCTGGACGATAAGGGCCGAGTGGTCCCACGAGGCGAATCCCTTGCAGCGCTCGACCGATTCACGTATCAGCCTTGTTCTCGAGGCGCTTTCGATCGGTTGCTGTCGTACGTTCATAAGCTGGGCGATTTGCCCGGGCGTCCTGCCTGCAAACGGTGTGCAGTCGTCCAACGCCTTGAACAGGAAATACGAGATCTCGCCGGTCGGATCTTCGGCCGAATTGTATTTGTCGTACGTGGCACGAACGTCCGCGGAATACATCACTTCCGTCGCGATGGCGGGCCGGTTTCCGGGCATCGACGGAGCAAAACGGAACGCACGGTCGGGAGGCTCGACCTTCTGCGGCACTTTGCCGGGAAGTGGGATGATCCGGGGACCCTTGTCACCCACACCCGAGTCCGATCGTGCGACGGTGGCGTCCGGAGCCCTGTTCTGTGACAGGACGAAGAGAGCGGTCAAAAAAACCACGACAGACAAGATGATCGTCGCCTTGTTTCGCATGGCGCTCTCCTGGTCCCGATCGGGATAACAAATGTTATACGCCGGTCTCGCGCCGGGGGAAAGTGCGCGCACCACGACAATTTCAGGCGGTGGACCGCTGAGGCTCAAGCCGAAAACGCGCGGGTTTCCTACAGTCGCGGCAGCCCACGGGGCGCACGAAAGACGTGCTCGCCGGTCCAACCGCGATTTCGCGGGGAGGCGGCCATGCGATTCGACGGCAAGGTGGTGATCGTGACGGGCGCGGGCTCGGGCATCGGCGCGGCCGCCGCGAGGCGTTTTTCCGAGGAAGGCGCCGCGGTGGTGCTGGTGGGCGATCACCGGAAGAACATCGCCGCCGTGGCCTCCGAAATGCCGCGCGAGCGGACGACGGTGCGCGTGGCCGACGTCGCGCGCTACGGCGACGTCGAAGCCGTCGTGCAGGCGGCGTTGCGCGACTTCGGGCGCCTCGACGTGATGGTGAACAACGCCGGCATCTTCGCGGGCAGCACCGTGACGAAGACCAAGGTCGCCGACTGGGAGCGCGTGATGGCGGTGAACGCGGGCGGCGTCTTCAACGGCTCGCGCGCGGCGCTACCGTTTCTCCTCAAGACGAAGGGCTGCATCGTGAACACCGCCTCGGTCTCGGGGCTCGGCGGCGACTGGGCGATGGCTGCCTACGACGCCTCCAAGGGCGCGATCGTGAACCTCACGCGCGCGATGGCGATGGACTACGGCCGCCAGGGCGTGCGCGTGAACTCCGTGTGCCCGAGCTTCACGCTCACCAACATGACCAAGGGCATGGCGAAGGATCGCAAGCTGGTGAAGCAGTTCATGGAGCGCATGTCGCTCGGGCGCATCGCCATGCCCGAGGACATCGCGCCGGTGATCGCCTTCCTCGCGTGCGACGACGCGCGATTCGTGACCGGCGTGAACCTGCCGGTGGATGGCGGCGTCACCGCGTCGAACGGCCAGCCCAACATGGGCTGACGCTGGCTCACACGAACTGCTTGTTGAGCTCCTCGTAGCGCTTCTGGATCTGCGGCGGCGCGCGGCCCTCGAGCCTCTTGCCGAGCATCTCGGCGTGGAGCTTCATCTCGGCGCTCCACTGCGTGGGATCGATCGAGGTCGCGGCCTTGAAGCGCTCGGGATCGAAGCTCTCGAGGCCCGCCATGTCCAGCGATGCGGGCACGTGGCCCAGCGGCGTCTCCTTCGCGTCGGCCTTGCCCTCGACGCGCTCGACGATCCACTTGAGCACGCGCATGTTCTCCCCGTAGCCGGGCCAGATGAACTTGCCGTTCGCATCCTTGCGGAACCAGTTCACGAGGTAGATCTTCGGCGCCTTCGCGAGCTTCGCGCCGAACGAGAGCCAGTGCGCGAAGTAGTCGGACATGTTGTAGCCGCAGAACGCGATCATCGCGAACGGATCGCGGCGCACCACGCCCACCTGCCCGGTGATGGCGGCGGTCGTCTCGGAGCCCAGCGTCGCCGCCATGTACACGCCGTCGTTCCAGCTGCGCGCTTCCGTCACCAGCGGGATCGTCGTGGTGCGCCGCCCGCCGAAGATGAACGCGTCGATCGGCACGCCGTTCGGGTCGTCCCAGTGCGGATCGAGCGAGGGAACCTGCGTCATGGAGACGGTGAAGCGCGCGTTCGGGTGCGCGGCGGGGCGCCCGCAACCGGGCGTCCACTCCTGGCCCTTCCAGTCGGTGAGCCTGGGCGGCGGTTCCTTCGTCATCCCCTCCCACCACACGTCGCCCTCGGGCGTGAGCGCGACGTTGGTGAAGATGGTGTTCTTCTTGATCGCCTCCATGCAGTTCGGGTTCGTGTCCCAGCCGGTTCCCGGCGCGACGCCGAACATGCCCGCTTCCGGGTTGATCGCGTGCACGCGGCCGTCGTCTTGGGGCTTGATCCACGCGATGTCGTCGCCGACCGTCGTCACCTTCCACCCCTGGAAGGCGGGCGGGGGGATCAGCATCGCGAAGTTGGTCTTGCCGCACGCGCTCGGGAAGGCCGCGGTCACGTAGTGGCGCTTGCCCTCCGGCGACTGCACGCCGAGGATCAGCATGTGCTCGGCGAGCCAGCCCTGCTCGCGGCCCATCACCGAGGCGATGCGAAGGGCCATGCACTTCTTGCCCAGCAGCGCGTTGCCGCCGTAGCCGGAGCCGAAGGACATGATCTCCTTCGTCTCGGGGAAGTGCACGATGTACTTGTGCTCCTTGCTGCACGGCCACGGCACGTCCTTCTGGCCCGGGGCGAGCGGCGCGCCCACCGAGTGCAGGCACGGCACGAAGTCGCCGTCGCCCAGCACGTCGAGGACCTTGCGGCCCATGCGCGTCATGAGCTTCATGTTGACCGCGACGTACGCCGAATCGGAGATCTCGACGCCGATCTGCGAGATGTGCGATCCCAGCGGCCCCATGCTGAACGGGATCACGTACATCGTGCGCCCGCGCATGCAGCCCTTGAAGAGTCCGTCCAGGGTCCTGCGCATCTCCTGCGGATCGACCCAGTTGTTGGTCGGACCCGCCTCTTGCTTCGTGCGCGAGCAGATGAAGGTGCGGTCCTCGACGCGCGCGACGTCCGAGGGATCGGAGAGCGCGAGGTAGGAGTTCGGCCGCAGCTTCGGATTCAGCTTCGTGAAGGTGCCCGCGGCGACGAGATCGGCGCACAGGCGGTCGTACTCCGCGTCGGATCCGTCGCACCAGTAGATGCGATCGGGCTGGGTCAACGCGGCGACATCCTGGACCCACTTGAGAAGCTTGGCATTGCGGGTCGGCGCGGCGCTCGCGACGGGCGCGGCTTGTGCATGCATCGGCGACTCCTCCAAATGCGGGGCCGGCCTTGGTGTCGGGCCGGCCTTCCGAACGAAGATTATGGCTGAATTCGCAGGCGTCCCCCGTTTTCTCCTGGGCGGAACGAGCGCCGTGTCGACACGCTGTTCCGCCCAAGGGAAAACGGGTACGTCCCCATTATTTTCCGTAGGTCAAAAACTTCGCGAGGACCTGCGCCATTTCGACCTCGTCCAGCAGGACCGGTTCTCCGGATTGGAGCGATTGCCAGTAGACGCGGGCGAGGGCCTCGAGGCGCTCGGCGAGCTCCACGGCCTCGCCCACGGTCGCGCCGATCGCGACCGCGCCATGGTTCGCGAGCAGGCACGCACGCCGTCCTTCGAGCGCGGCGAGCGCGCGGTCCGAGAGCGCCTGCGTGCCGAAGGTGGCGTAGTCGGCGCACCGCACGTCGGCGCCGCCGAGGAAGGCGACCTCGTAGTGGAACGAGGGGATGGGACGGCGCCGGCAGGCGAGGGTGGTCGCGTACGGCGAATGGGTATGCGCGATCCCGCCCGCTTCCGGACGGCGCGCGTACACGTCGCGATGCAGCCGCCATTCGGAGGAGGGATCGCGCGATCCGCGCGCCGCGCCGCTCGCGAGATCGACGAACACGATGTCCGCGGGCTGCATGCGATCGTAGGCAAGGCCCGAGGGCGTCACGAGGAAGCCCGCGCCGAAGCGCGCGCTCGCATTGCCCGAGCGGCCGGGATTGAGCCCGAGGTCGCTCAGGCGTCGGGCCGCGGCGACGACGCTCGCGCGGGCCTCGTCCTCGGTCACGGCAGCGGCGCTTCGGCGAGCCGCGGGCGCAGCCGCAGCAGCTCGCGCTCCTCGGCGGGCACCACGCCCTTCTCGGTGACGATGCCGGTGACGAGCTCCGCGGGCGTGACGTCGAATGCGGGATTGGCGACGGCGGTGGCGCTTCCCGCGATCGTCACCTCGGCGAAGCGGCCCTCGGGGTCGAGGCCGCGCACGATGCGCACCTCGTCCTCGGCGCGCTCCTCGATGGGGATCTCGCGCATCGCGTCCTCGATGCCCCAGTCGATGGTGGGCGTGGGCACTGCGGCGTAGAACGGAACATCGTTGGCGCGCGCGGCGAGCGCCTTGAGATAGGTGCCGATCTTGTTGCACACGTCGCCGCGCCGCGTCACGCGGTCGGCCCCCACCATCACGAGATCGACCTTTCCGCGCTGCATGAGGTGCCCCCCCGCGTTGTCCACGATGAGGGTGTGGGGAACGCCGTGGCTCGCGAGCTCCCAGGCGGTGAGGAGCCCCTGGTTCCTCGGGCGCGTCTCATCGACCCAGACGTGCACCGGAATGCCGCGGTCGTGCGCCATGAAGATGGGCGCGGTCACCGTGCCCCAGTCGACGGTCGCGATCCAGCCCGCGTTGCAGTGCGTGAGGATGTTCACCGGCCGCTTCTTCGCCCGGTGCTCCCGCTCGAGGATCGCGAGGCCGTTGCGCCCGATCGCCTCGTTCAGCGCCACGTCCTCGTCCGCGATCGCCTGCGCCTCCGTCCATGCGGCCGCGGCGCGCTCCTTCGGCGGCAGCGCGGCGAGCCGCTCGCGCATGCGGCCGAGCGCCCACGCGAGGTTCACCGCCGTGGGGCGCGTCGCGCGCAGCAACTGGACGGCACGCTCGATCGCGGCGTCGGACGGATCGCGAAGGACGGCGAGCGCGAGCCCGAACGCGGCGGCGACGCCGATCAGCGGCGCGCCGCGCACGCGCATCGCGAGGATCGCCTCCGCCATCGCATCCGCCGAGGCGATGGTGCGCGTCTCGAACACGTGCGGAAGCCGTGCCTGGTCGATGATGTGCACCGCGCCCGGCGTCTCGTCCGCCCACAGGCTGCGATAATGCCTGTCGCCCACTCTCATGAAGCCGATTCTAGCCTTCCTGCTGGTCGCGCTCGCCGGATGCGCCGGCGTCCCGCCGCCCACGCGCGTCCCCGAATACGCGCCCGGCCGCATCCACGGTTACCTCGCGCCCGCCGACATTCCCGATCTCGCGAAAGTGCTTCCTCCGCCGCCCGCGCGGGGCTCGGCTGCCTTCGCCGCCGACGAGGAGGCGTACCGGGAGGCGAGGGCGCTGAAGGGCACGCCCCGCTGGGATCTCGCCACGCGCGACGCGAACCTCGACTTCCCCGCGGCGGACGAGGTGTTCTCGTGCGCGCTCGACATGCCGGTCTCCGAATCCGCGACGCCGCACCTGCACATGCTGCTGCGCCGGGTCCTCGTGGATGCGCTCGAAGCGACCGACAAGCCGAAGGCGCGCTACGCGCGCAAGCGCCCGTACATGATCACGGGCGACCCGACCTGCGTGCCCGACCGGGAAGCGCGCATGACCGCCGAGTCGTACCCCTCGGGCCACGCGGCGGTGGGCTG
>DASUXK010000510.1:0-4156 GCA_036377935.1 Usitatibacter sp. | reverse complement strand
TCCGCACCGGCGACATGCACAAGGTGGCGGAGGCGGGGGTGGCCTCGCACTGGATCTACAAGACCGCCGAGACCGACGCGCGCGACGTGCAGCTGAAGACCCACCAGTGGCTGCAGTCGCTGCTCGAGATCCAGAGCGAGTCGGGCGACGCGCTCGAATTCCTCGAGCACATCAAGGTGGACCTCTTCCCGGACGAGGTGTACGTGTTCTCGCCCAAGGGCAAGATCTTCGCGCTGCCGAAGGGCGCGACGCCCATCGACTTCGCCTTCGCGGTGCACACCGAGGTCGGCAACCACTGCATCGCCGCGAAGGTGGACGGCGCTCCGGTGCCGCTGGGCACGGTGCTGCGCAACGGCAACCGCGTCGAGATCCTCACCGACGAGCAGGCGCGGCCCAATCCCGTGTGGCTCTCGTATGTCGCCACCGGCAAGGCGCGCTCGCACATCCGGCATTACCTGAAGACGATGCAGCTGCAGGAATCGGCCGAGGTGGGCGAGCTGCTGCTGGTGCAGGCGCTGCGCTCGCTCAAGGCGAATCCCGACGAGATCGGCGAGGCGCACTGGACGCGCTTCTTCAAGGGCGACGCGGCGAAGTCGCGCGAGGAGGTGATGGCCGACATCGGCCTCGGCAAGCGCCTCGCGGTCGTCGTGGCGAAGAAGCTGCTCTCGATCGCGGAGACCTCCCCCGAGGGCGAGAGCCGCCTCGATCCGATCACCATCCGCGGCACCGAGGGGCTCGCGGTGCAGTTCGCCCAGTGCTGCCATCCGATCCCCGGCGACCCGATCATCGCGCAGATCAAGAAGGGCCAGGGCCTCGTGGTGCACACCCAGGACTGCCCGGCGATCCATCCCTTCCATTTCGACCCGGAGAAATGGGTCGAGGTGCAGTGGGATCCGTCCTCGGACCGCTTCTTCGACGTGAACGTGCGGCTCATCGCGCAGAACCATCGCGGCGTGCTCGCGCGCCTCGCGGCCGAAGTCTCCGAGGCGGACTCGAACATCGACCACATCGAGACCGAGCAGCGCGCGAGCCCCGCGTACACGACCGTCGTGTTCACGATCCAGGTGAAGAACCGGATGCACCTCGCGCATGTGTTCCGGAGCCTGCGGCGGATTCCGGAGGTGGTGCGGATTTCCCGGGTAAAGAAGAAAACATCGGGGAATTTCGGGTAGCGGGAACGGCGTTGGACCGGACAAACTGTGGTTTGCCGGTCAACGCCATCGAGCAGCGGGAACGGCGGTGGACCGGACGAACTGTGGTTTGCCGATCAACGCCATCGAGCAGCAAAGGCATCGGACAGCGCGATTGTCGCCGGTCAACGCCATCGAACAGGAATCTCATTTCTCCATGAAACCCATCTCCACCCCCGAAGCTCCCGCCGCCATCGGCACCTACTCGCAGGCCGTGCGCGCGGGCGACACGGTGTACCTGTCCGGGCAGATTCCGCTCGATCCGCGCAGCATGCAGGTCGTGGAGGGATTCGAGGCGCAGGCGCGGCAGGTGTTCGAGAACCTGCGCGCGGTGTGCCGGGCGGCGGGCGGCGATTTCGACCGCGTCGTGCGGGTCACGGTCTACCTCACCGACCTCGGCGACTTCGCGAAGCTGAACGAGGTGATGGCGGGCTATTTCCGCCAGCCCTATCCGGCGCGCGTCGCCGTGGGCGTCGCGTCGCTGCCTCGCGGCGCGCGCGTGGAGATCGACGCGATCATGCAGCTGGGATCCGCGCCGGGCGCGTGAAGGTCGCATCGCCGGCGAGCGCGAAAGCCTCCCTCGACGCGCGGCTCGAGAAGCTGGGCATCCGGTCGAAGCTCGACCTCGCCCTGCACCTGCCGCTGCGCTACGAGGACGAGACGAAGCTCACGCCGCTCGCCGAGGCGCGCGCCGGCCAGCCGGTGCTCGTCGAGGCCGAGGTGGTCGACTCCGAGGTGAAATACCGCCCGCGCCGCACCCTCGTGGTGAAGCTCGCCGAGGACGGGCACGACCTCTGGGTGCGCTTCCTCAACTTCTATCCCAGCCAGGTGAAGCAGTTCGCTCCGGGCAAGCGCGTGCGCCTCTTCGGCGAAGTGCGCCCCGGCTTCTTCGGCGACGAGATGGTGCATCCGCGCTATCGCATCGTCGCGAAGGGCGCGCCGCTGCCGCGGTCGCTCACGCCGGTGTACCCCACGACGGCAGGCCTGTCGCAGGCGGCGCTGCGCGAGCGGATCGCCGAGGCGCTGGACAGCCTCGCGCTCGAGGACACGCTCGACGAGGCGCGCCTCGCGAAACTCGGCCTCGCGCCCTTCCGCGAGAGCGTGCTGCTGCTCCATCGCCCGCCGCCCGACGTCGACGCGAGGAGCCTCGAGGAGCGCACGCATCCGGCGTGGCGGCGCCTCAAGTTCGACGAGCTCCTCGCGCAGCAGCTCGCCATGCGCGTGGCCTACCGCGAGCGCCGCGCGAAGAGCGCGCCGGCGCTGCCGGACGCGCACACGCTCACCAACGCGCTGGTGCGCTCGCTCCCGTTCGCGCTCACGCGCGCGCAGCGCCAGGCGCAGGCCGCCATCGCCAGGGATCTCGCGCAGGCGCATCCGATGCGCCGCCTGCTGCAGGGCGACGTCGGCAGCGGCAAGACGCTCGTCGCCGCGCTCGCCGCGCTGCAGGCGATCGAGAACGGCCGGCAGGCCGCGCTCATGGCGCCCACGGAGATCCTCGCCGAGCAGCACTACCTCAAGCTCTCGCACTGGCTCGAGCCGCTCGGCGTGAAGGTGGCGTGGCTTTCGGGAAGCCTCAAGGCGCGGGCGAAGAAGCAGGCGCTCGAGGCCATCGCGAGCGGCGAGACGCAGCTCGCCATCGGCACCCACGCGCTCTTCCAGGAAGGCGTCGCGTTCGCGAAGCTCGGGCTCGCGATCGTGGACGAGCAGCATCGCTTCGGCGTGGAGCAGCGCCTCGCGCTCGCCTCGAAGGGCGGCGGGGAGCCTCACCAGCTCATGATGAGCGCCACCCCGATCCCGCGCACGCTCGCCATGAGCTACTTCGCCGACCTCGACGTCACGGTGATCGACGAGCTGCCGCCCGGGCGCACGCCGGTGGTGACCAAGCTCGTGTCGGAGGAGCGGCGCGACGAGGTGATCGCGCGCATCCGCGAGAGCTGCCGCGACGGCGCCCAGGCATACTGGGTGTGTCCCTTGATCGAGGAAAGCGAGCAGCTGCAGCTGCAGACCGCGATCGAGACCTTCGAGACGATCAAGTCCACGTTCCCCGACCTCGCCGTGGGCCTCGTGCACGGTCGCATGAAGCCCGCGGAGAAGGCGCAGGTGATGGCGGATTTCAAGGCGCGCCGCATCCAGCTCCTCGTCGCGACGACCGTGATCGAGGTGGGCGTGGACGTGCCCAACGCGACGCTCATGGTGATCGAGCACGCAGAGCGCATGGGACTGTCGCAGCTGCACCAGCTTCGCGGGCGCGTGGGCCGCGGCGCGCAGCAGAGCCTCGCGATCCTCCTCTACTACCAGCCGCTCTCGGAGACCGCCCGCCAGCGCCTGAAGATCATCTACGAGAACCACGACGGCTTCGAGATCGCGCGGCAGGACCTGGTGCTGCGCGGCCCCGGCGAGTTCCTCGGGGCGCGGCAGAGCGGCGCGCCGCTGCTGCGCTTCGCCGACCTCGAGCGCGACGCGGACCTGGTCGAGGCCGCGCGCCGCGTCGCCGACGAGCTGCTGGCGAGCCGCTCGCCCGCCGCCGCGAGGCACCTCGACCGCTGGCTCGGCACGCGGCAGTTCTACCTCAAGGCATGAACGCGCGCATTCGATCGCTCGCGGCGCGGCTCGACGCCTACGAAAGGCTCGTGCGCCTCGACCGCCCCATCGGCATCCTGCTGCTGCTCTGGCCCACGCTCTGGGCGCTGTGGCTCGCGCGCCACGCGCTCCCGCCGCCCGCGGTGCTCTGGATCTTCGTGCTGGGCACCGCGCTCATGCGCTCCGCGGGATGCGCGGTGAACGACTGGGCCGATCGCGGCTTCGATCCGCACGTGGAGCGCACGCGCGCGCGGCCGCTCGCCGCGGGAGAGATCCGCCCGGGGGAGGCGCTCATCGTGGCCGCCGTGCTCGCCGCCTGCGCCTTCCTCCTCATCCTGCCGCTCAATGCGCTCACCCTCCGGCTCTCCTTCCTCGCGCTCGCGGTC
>DASUXK010000509.1:0-6782 GCA_036377935.1 Usitatibacter sp. | reverse complement strand
TTCTTCGTCTACGACACGGACACGAAGCTGCTCACCTGGAACATCTTCACCTCACCCGGTTGGGCCGTCTGCAACGATCCCGAGCAGGGAAACGTTTGCTACACGGAAGGGCTTCACTGGACCAAGGGCAACTCGCATGTCTTCACGGGCGCCGCCTTCTTCCAGCTGCTGCGCGGCGACCAGAACACTTTCCCGCTCCTGGACATGTTCCTGCACGCGACTTCGGACCCGGCCGTCATGAGCCTCGACCTGCGCAACTCGGTCGAGATCATTTCCGATTCGCCGGACACCTACCGGCACATCGTCTCGGGAACCGCGAGGCTCACGACGGCTCGCTGACGCGTCCGGCGCTCGTACGAGGATTACGGCTGGAGCAACACGCGAACGGCAATGGCCCCGGCAAGGTGCGCGCCGGGACGAAGCTTCACGCGATAGGTGATCCTCTCCTGGCGATCGGATGGGACGAACATCTTCCGCGCGCCGGAAGTGAGCGGGATCACTCCGCCCGGCCCGCCGATCTCCACGAGCTCCACGGCGGGGTCGACGATCTCGAATCGAACGAAATACCCTGCCCGGGTCGGCAGGCTCACCTTCAGCTCATGGAGCGACGAGGACCCGCCGGGAGCGATGGCGCCCGATGCGACCGCCTTCGGGACATCGGCCGCGTGGCCCGACTGCGAGAGATGCACCTTCACCGCGAAGCCGGCCCTCGTCTCGCCCGCCCGGGCATCGGCTGCCGCACTCCCGCCGATCACGAGCGACGACGCGAGGCACACGTGAGCGATCCCGCGCGCGTCGACCCCGGCGAGCAGGCGAAGGCGCATCAGGCGACCGCGTCACGCGCCGCAATCGCGCTCGATGACGACCGACCCGGCACCCCGAAGGAGCGCACGACCCCCTCGCACGCATCCTCGATGATATCGAGCGCGAGCTCATAGCCGGCGACGCCGCCGCCGTACGGATCGGGAACGTCCTCGCGCCGGAATCCCGCGCTGTATTCGGTGAGCAACCGGATCTTCCGCCGGTGTCGCGCAGGCGAGAACGCCTTCAGCCAATCGATGTTCGCGCGTGACATGCCGAGGATCAGGTCGAAGAACTTGAAGTCGTGGAGCCGAACGCGGCGAGCGAGGATCCCCGTGATGTCGTACCCGCGCGCCTTGGCGGTCGCCACGGCCAGCGTGTACGGGGGCATGCCGATCATGTACTCGTGCGTGGCGGCGGAATCGATATCGAAATCGAGGCCCGCGCTCGACAATCGCTTGCGAAGCACCACCTCCGCCATCGGGGAGCGGCAGATGTTCGCCGTGCATACGAGGAGGATCGCGCGGCGATCGGCGGACGAACGGCACGGATACCGGCTCGGGAGGCCCATTCACGCCTTGCAGTTCGGAGACCGGACTAGCGTAAGGCAGGATCTCGCGGCCGCATGTTAACGATTGTTTACGCGGCCGGCGCCCGTGCCGGTGCGTGGACGGCGTGCCTGCAGGCCATTCCAGGCGAGCCTCGCCGCGGCCGGCGGATGAAAAAAGCCCTTGTCTCTCGACAAGGGCCTTCTTTGGTATCTGGCGCGCCCGGCAGGATTTGAACCCACGACCCCCTGGTTCGTAGCCAGGTACTCTATCCAACTGAGCTACGGGCGCGAAGTTTTGAATTATAACGGCTTTTAGGGCCATTCGCGACCCTCACCCCGGCCCTCTCCCAAGGGAGAGGGAGAAAAGCTTCATGCCGCGCGGTTATGAAGACCTGACGCGGAATTCTTTTGCAGGCGGTGCGGCGCTCGCTATCCTCGAAAGGACAGGAGACCGCCATGGAAACCGCCGCCCCGAAGATCCACGTGATCCACGAGAACGATGCGTGGGTCGAGCCGCTGCGCGCCGCGTTCGACGAGCTGGAGTTGCCCTACGAGGAATGGCACCTCGACGCGGGCCTGCTCGATCTCGCTTCCGCGCCGCCGCAGGGCGTGTTCTACAACCGCATGAGCGCCTCGTCGCACACGCGGGGCCATCGCTACGCGCCGGAGCTCACGGGCGCGGTGCTCGCTTGGCTGGAATCGCACGGCCGGCGGGTGGTGAACGACAGCCGGGCGTTGCGTCTCGAGATCAGCAAGGTCGCGCAGTACGAGGCGCTGCGAGCTTACGGCATCCGTACGCCGAAGACGATCGCGGCGGTGGGCAAGGCGAACATCGTCGAGGCCGCCCGGCGGATGCAGGGGCCTTTCATCACGAAGCACAACCGCGCGGGCAAGGGGCTCGGCGTGAAGCTCTTCCAGTCGGTCGAGGCGCTCGCGCAACACGTCGAGAGCCCGGCGTTCGAGGATTCCGTGGACGGCATCACCCTCATCCAGGAATACATCCGGGCGCCGCAGCCGTTCATCACGCGCGTCGAGTTCGTGGGCGGCGAGTTCCTCTACGCCGTGCGCGTCGATACCTCGCTCGGATTCGAGCTCTGCCCCGCCGATGTGTGCCAGGTGGGCGACGCGTTCTGCCCGGTGGGCGAGCAGCCGGCGCCGCAGGCGACCGCGCCGCGGTTCCGCATCGTGCGCGACTTCGCCGACCCGATCGTCGATGCCTACCGCCGCTTCATCGCCGCCCATGGCATCGGCATCGCCGGCATCGAGTTCATCGAGGACGAGCGCGGCGAGATCTACACCTACGACGTGAACACGAATACCAACTACAACGCGGCCGCGGAGGCCGAGGCCGGCATCCACGGCATGCGCGCGGTGGCGGCGTATCTCGGTCGGGAATTGCGCCAGCTCGGCGGGACGCGGCTGCGCGCCGCTTGACATCGGCGGAACGAAGCCCGGGACCGGGACCGCTCGTGCGGGCCCGGCCCCGACCTTCTCCCCGTCACACCCCAACCGCTACCGCAATCAACCCATGTTGCGCGCCGCGCGCTGCGACGAGCGCCGCCCCGCGCTGGTGCCGCGCGAAGTCGTGCGCTGGCGTGTCGCGGCCTTTTTCGATCCCGCACGATCGCGGCGGGCGTTCGAGCGGCCCGAGCGCGTCTCGCTCGAGGATCGAAGCGTCGGCGTCGCGGTGCGGTTGCGCGAGCGGCTCGCGGCCTGGCGCCGCGACGTCGACGTGGCGGCCGAGCGCTTGCGCGTCGCGACCCCGGTCGAGCGCTTGCGCGTCGCGACCCCGGCCGAGCGCTTGCGCGTCGCGACCCCGGTCGAGCGCTTCGCCTTGCGCGCGCGGCGCGGCTGCTTCGCT
This sequence comes from Usitatibacter sp., assembly GCA_036377935.1. GTDB lineage: Bacteria > Pseudomonadota > Gammaproteobacteria > Burkholderiales > Usitatibacteraceae > Usitatibacter. The sequence goes on along the minus strand of DASUXK010000509.1, from coordinate 3,570 downwards.
TCCTCGCGCAGGCTGCGGCTCGTGTTGCGCCCGATGCTGCGCGTCGAACGCCCGCGGGCACCGGAGGAACGGGTGCGGCTTGTAGACGACGAGCGCTTCGACTTCGATTTTTCTGCCATTGCGTTTTCCCCTCGTTCGGGATGATGGAACCCTGGAATTGCAATAGCCGTGCCGGATCATTTGGAAGCGCTCGCATTCCGCGTTCGCCTACAGTGAAGAAGAGCGAAAAGGGGTCCGATCACCTTTCGCCCTGCAGCGAAAGGCAATCCGACCCCTTTTCGATTTCAGGAAATCTTGCGACTTCCCGTGTAATTCCTTACCAGCCGCCGAACCGTTCCCACACCTCGACGGATTGTCCCGGGCGCAGCACCTGGTACTCCGCGAACTGCGCGGCGGTGGCGCATGCGTGGTTCGGCAGCACGCGCACGCGCGAGCCGATGGGGAAGCGCGCGAAGTCGATCGGCCCGCGGTCGCGGCGCGAGACGATGCCGTGCTCCTGGTTCGCGTCGGAGACGACGAGGCCCTCGACGGGACGGCCGGCCGCGTCGCACACCAGGCCGTAGCCCTGGTCCACTTTCTGGCGCGCGGTGCCGCGGTCGCGCGAGAGCGCCATCCAGCCCGCGTCGGTGATGAGCCAGTTCTTCTCGCGCTGGTGGCCGATCACGGTGGCGAGCACCGAGAGCGCGATGTCCTCCAGCGAGCAGACGCCGAGGCCCGCCATCACCAGGTCCTGGAACATGTAGACGCCGGCGCGCACCTCGGTCACGCCGTCGAAGGAGCGGGCGAAGGTGGCGGTGGGCGTGGAGCCCACGCTCACCACGGGCGCGGCATGGCCCCGATCGCGCAGCTCCATCGCCGCGTGCACCGCCGCCTCGCGCTCGCGCGTGGCCATCGCCTCGATGGCGCCCACGCTCGTGCAGTTGTACGACTCGCCCGCGTGCGTCATCACGCCCTTCAATGCGGGGCCGAGCACGCGCGCGACCTCGAGGAGCCGGGCGTCGTCGGGTGCCACGCCGGCGCGGTGGCCGTCGCTGTCGATCTCGATGAGCGCCGGGAGGTTCACGCCGGCCCGCGCCGCCGCCTCCATCAGCCCGCGCGCGGCTTCCACGCTATCCACGATCACGCTCGCGTTCACGCCGCGCTTCAGGAGACGGGCGAGGCGCGGCACCTTGGGGGCCACCATCCCGACCGCATAAAGGATGTCGCGGAAGCCGTGGTCGGCGAAGTACTCCGCCTCGCGCAGCGTCGAGACGGTGATGGGGCCGTCGGGCGCGCGCAGCGCCGTCACGGCCACCTCCACGCACTTCGCGGTCTTCACGTGGGGGCGCAGGGCCACGCCATGCGCGGCCAGGCGCTCGCGCATGCGGTCGCAATTGCGCTCGAGCTTGGCCCCGTCGAGCAGGAGGGACGGCGTCTCGAGGCCGCCTGTCGCGTCCGCCGCCGGGCGCGTTTCGAGGGCGTCGAATATTTCGGTCATGGTGCGCAAACTATAAACGACTCACGATGGAATGCCGAAAGGCCTCCCGGAATTTCGCTTCCCCGCCCTGAGCCGGATGGCGCATGTAGCCGGAACACGCGAATTCGGGCCAGCGGGAAAGCGCCTCCTCGGCCACCTTCCCCACGGCGAAGATCTCGAGCTTTTTCGGGAAGCAGCGCAGCAGGGCCGCGAGCGCTTCGCGGCCGTCGGCCACCTCGGTGAGGCGCGGCTTGCGGTTGCTCGTCGGGCCGCAGGGACCGTCGGCTGCCTCGCCCGCCTCGGCCGGCGCGCGGTACGGATGCCACGGAAACGCGTTCCACAGCACCACGTCGAAGGCCGCGCCCGCGTGATCGATCTCGCCCCAGATCACCGCGGCGCTGCGCTCGCGCTGCGGCTTGGTCTCCGCGTCCCGGCTCGTCAGCAAAAGGGGGCGCCGTGCGACGAGCGAAGGCTTGTGCACGAGCTCGGTCTCGGAGCAGAACGCGATGCCGGTGAAGCGGCAGCCGCGATGGCTGGGCGCTTCGCCGAGCAGCAGGAAGCGCGCGGAGCGCGCACGCGCTTCCAGGTACGCGGCCATGTTGTCGCGGCGCAGCTTCGGCGTCTCGCGCTTCGGCATGCGGTCGCGGTCGTCCCAGTCGCGCCACGGGTTGAAGACGCAGGCGCGGTCCCTCGGTCCTCGCTGGAGGACCTGGATGAATTCGTCGATGGCGGTCATGGGCGGTTATCATGACACGCGCGCCGCACGGAACTTCCCCATGTCCCACGCCGATCGACTTCCGCTGCATTCGATGAAGGACCGCGTCTCGCCCGAGGAGTGGCAGGCGCGCGTCGACCTCGCCGCCTGCTACCGCCTCGTCGCGCACTACGGCATGGCGGACATGATGGCGAACCACGTTTCCGCGCGGGTGCCGGGCGAGGAAGGCGCGTTCCTCATCAACGCGTACGGGATGATGTACGAGGAGATCACCGCGTCGAGCCTCATCAAGATCGACATCGACGGGAACATCCTCGCGCGGCCCGATTTCGGCGCGCTCGACTACGGCATCAACAAGGCGGGCTACGTGATCCACGGCGCCATCCACCGCGCGCGCCCCGAGGTCGGGTGCGTGATCCACACGCACACGTGGGCCGGCATGGCCGTGTCGGCGCTCGAATGCGGGCTGCTGCCGATCTCGCAGACGGCGATGCGCTTCCTGAAGATCGGCTACCACGATTACCAGGGCGTGGTGCTCGATCGCGCCGAGGAGGAATCGCTCGTCCGCGACCTGGGCGACGGCGAGGCGCTCATCCTTCGCAACCACGGGCTCCTCACGGTCGGCGGGACGGTGGGCGAGGCCTTCAACTGGATGCACCGGCTGGAGCTCTCCTGCCGCTCGCAGCTCGCCGCGATGGCGACGGGCGCGAAGCTGAACGCCGTGCCTGCCGACGTGCTCGAGAAGACATGGCTCAACTACCAGCCCCGGACGCGGCGGCCCTACGGATTGATGGAGTGGCCGGCGCTGCTGCGCATGCTCGACCGGATGGATCCGGGGTTCCGGTATTGAACGCGGTGCCCGATGCGGCGGCGCTGGAGGCCGCACGCGCCCGCATCGCTTCGCTCGCTGCGCGCGCCGAGCGCCATGACGTCGACGTCGGCGGCGGCAAGCGCATGGCATGGCGCCGTTTCGGCGAAGGGCCGCCGCTCGTGCTGGTCCACGGCGGGCACGGAAGCTGGATGCACTGGATCCGCAACATCGAGGCGCTCTCCGCGCGCCATGCGCTCTGGATCCCGGATTTGCCCGGCTACGGCGATTCCGACGCGCTCGAATCGCGCGACGTGGAGGGCATCATCGAGGCGACGGCGCGGTCGATCGATGCGCTGCTCGGCGCGGGGACCGGGGTGGACTTCTGCGGCTTCTCCTTCGGCGGCCTCGTCGCTTCGCGCGTGGCCGCCGCGCGCGGGCATGCGCGAAGGCTCTGCCTCGTCGGCACGGCGGGCCACGGGCTGGAGTCGCGGCGTCGGGAGGAGCTTCGCAACTGGCGCCTCGCGCGCGATCCCGCGACGCTCTGGTCGGCGATGCGGCACAACCTCGCCGCGCACATGATCCACGATC
>DASUXK010000508.1:0-4962 GCA_036377935.1 Usitatibacter sp. | reverse complement strand
GTCGCGATGGAACGGCAGCTCGCTCACGAGCGCGCCTTCGCGAGCAGCGGCGCGAGCGTCGTCCACACGTTGTCGAGGATGCGCGGCTGCGCGGCGGCCGTCGGATGGAGCTGGTCGGCCTGGAAGAGGTCGCGATGCTCGACGATGCCCGCCAGCAGGAACGGCACGAGCGGCACCTTCTCGCGCCCCGCGACGGCGGCGTAGGCGTCCCGGAACTCGGCCGCGTAATCGATGCCATAATTCGGCGGAATCATGAGCCCCACGAGCACGGGCTGCGCGCCCGCCTTGCGCACGAGCCGGATCATGCGCTCGAGGTTGGCCCGCATCTGCGCGATCGGCTGCCCCCGCAGCGCGTCGTTCGCGCCGAGCTCGATCACCACGATGGAAGGACGGTGCCGTGCGAGTTCGGCCGGCAGGCGCGCGAGCCCGCCCGCCGTCGTCTCGCCGGAGACGCTCGCGTTGACCACCTTCCACGGCAGGCCCTCGCCGGCGATGCGCCGCGCGAGCAGGTTCACCCAACCATCCTCGGAGGCGAGGCCGTAGGCCGCCGAGAGGCTGTCGCCGAACACCATCACCGTGCGCGCGGCGAGCGCGGGCGCGGCGAGGGCGAGCAGGGCGGCGGCGAGGAAGACTCGGCGCGCGAAAGCGAGCAGGGGAGAGCGCACTTGGAAGCGCAGCATCGGGCGAAGAAGAGCATTGTGACGGCAGAGGGCTTGACCAAACAAGTCGCCACGCCGGACCACGTCCTCACCATCGTTCGCGACGTCACGTTCTCGGTCGCCGCGGGCGAGGCGGTCGCGATCCTGGGCGCGTCGGGCTCGGGCAAGTCGACGCTGCTCGGATTGCTCGCGGGCCTCGACCTTCCCAGCGCGGGTCGCGTGCGGATCGACGGCGAGGACCTATTCGCCCTCTCCGAGGATGGGCGCGCGCGCCTGAGGGGGCGCATGGTGGGCTTCGTCTTCCAGTCCTTCCAGCTCCTGCCCGCGCTGACGGCCCTCGAGAACGTGATGCTGCCGCTCGAGCTCGCCGGCGGCGCGGACGCCGAGGCGCGCGCGCGCGAAGTGCTCGGCCGCGTGGGCCTCGCCGAGCGCCTCGGCCACTACCCGCGCGAGCTCTCCGGCGGCGAGCAGCAGCGCGTGGCCGTGGCGCGCGCCTTCGTCACCGAGCCCAAGCTCCTCTTCGCCGACGAGCCCACCGGCAACCTCGATTCCGCGACCGGCGAGCAGGTGATCGGACTCCTCTTCGAGATGAACCGCGAGCGCGGGACGACGCTCGTGCTGGTCACCCACGATGCCGACCTCGCACGGCGGTGCGACCGGCGGTTGCACCTTTCCGGGGGCTCCATCTCCCATGAGGATTGAGGCGTGTTTCCGCTTTGACGGCAGGGGCGAAGCGTGAAGCGAATCGCGCTCGCGGCAAGGATGCTGCGACGCAACTGGAGCGCCGGCGAGCTGCGCGTGCTCCTCGTCGCGCTCTTCATCGCCGTGGCGAGCGTGACGACCGTGGGGTTCTTCGCGGACCGGGTGCAGGCGGCGCTCGACCGGCAGGCGAACGAGCTGCTCGGCGGCGACCTCGTGGTCACGGCGGACCACCCGGTGCCCGCGCCGTTCGTCGAGAGCGCGCGCGCCGACCGCCTCGAGATCGCGACGACGCAGACCTTCCCGAGCATGGTGTCGGCCGCGGGCGGCGTGAACCTCGCGGACATCAAGGCCGTCTCGGCGAGCTTCCCGCTGCGCGGCCGCATCCGCATCGCCGATCGCGTGGGCGGCCCCGAGCGACTCGCCGAGGGCGTGCCGCGCCCGGGCACGGTGTGGATCGCCCCCGCGCTGGCGGGCCGCTTGTCGATCGGCGTCGGAGACCGGCTCAAGGTGGGGCGCGCGGAGCTCGAGGTCGCGGCGATCATCGCGCGCGAGCCCGACAGCGTCCTCGAGTACTTCGGCATCGCGCCGCGCGTGCTCATGAACCAGGCGGACCTGGCCGCGACGCAACTGATCCAGGTCGGAAGCCGCGTCACTTACCGGCTGCTCCTCGCCGGCGAGCCGAAGGCGGTGGCGCGCTATCGCGCCGCGATGTCGCCGCGTCTCGGGCGCGGCGAGCGCGTCGAGGGCGTGCGCGATTCGCGGAGCGAGGTGCGCGCGGCGCTCGAGCGCTCGCAGCGCTTCCTCGGCCTCGCCTCGCTGCTTTCGGTCGTGCTCGCCGCGGTCGCCGTCGCGCTCGCCGCGCGCCGCTTCAGCCTGCGCCAGACCGATGCCGCGGCGATGATGCGCTGCCTGGGCGCGGCGCAGGCGGACATCTTCGCGCTGCACGCGTGGCAGTTCGCGCTGCTCGGCATCGCGGGGTGCGCGCTCGGATGCGTGGCGGGATACGCCGCGCAGGCGGTGCTCGCGCACTGGCTTTCGAGCTTCTTCACGGTGGCGCTGCCGCTGCCTTCGGCGTGGCCGGCGCTGCGCGGCGTGCTGATCGGGCTCGTCCTCGTGCTCGGCTTCACGATCCCGCCGCTGCTGCGCCTTCGAAACGTGCCGACGCTGCGCGTGCTGCGCCGCGACCTCGCCGCCGCCGAGCCCGCGAGCGCCGGCGCGTTCGCCGTCGGCCTCGTCGCGCTCGCCGCGCTCGTCGCCTGGCAGGCGGGCGATGCGAAGCTCGCCGCGATCTCGCTCGGGGGATTCGCGGGCGCGCTCGCCGCCTGCGCGCTCCTCGGCTACGGTCTCATCCGGCTCGTCGCCCGCGCGCGCGGCGCCGCCCACGGCCCGTGGCGCTACGGCCTCGCGAACCTGCGCCGGCGCACCGGGGCGAGCCTCGCGCAGATCGTGGCGCTCGGGCTGGGCCTCATGGCGATGCTCATGCTCACGCTGGTGCGCGGCGAGCTCATCGTGCGCTGGCAGGAATCGATGCCGCCGGACATGCCGAACCGCTTCGCGATCAACATCCAGTCGGACCAGCTCGCGGCGGTGAAGGCGTATTTCGATGCGATCCACCTCGCCACGCCGGACCTCTATCCCATGGTGCGCGGGCGGCTCACCGCCATCGGCACGCGCGAGGTCTCGCCGTCGGCCTACGAGGACGCGCGCGCGAAGCGGCTGGTCGAGCGCGAGTTCAACCTTTCGTGGGCGGATGCCGTGCGGGCCGACAACCGCGTGGTGTCCGGCAAATTCTGGGCGCCGGGCACCACGACGCCGCAATACTCCGTGGAGGAGGGGCTCGCGAAGACGCTCGGCATCGCGGTGGGCGACACCCTCACGTTCGACGTCGGCGGCACGCGCTTCACCGCGCCGGTGACGAGCCTGCGCAAGGTCGAGTGGGATTCGTTCAAGCCGAACTTCTTCGTGATCGCCGATACGGCGCTCCTCGAGGGGCAGCCGGCGAGCTGGATCACGAGCTTCCATCTGCCGGCGAGCCGCGAGGACGTGGTGACGGGGCTCGTGAAGCGCTTCCCCAACGTGAGCGTGATCGACCTCACGGCGATGATGGAGCAGTTCCGCCGCATCACGGACCAGGTCTCGCGCGCGGTGGAGTTCGTGTTCCTCTTCGCGATCGCCGCCGGGCTCGTGGTGCTCTTCGCCGCGATCGCCTCGACGCAGGACGAGCGCGTGTTCGAGGCGGCGGTGCTGCGCACCCTGGGCGCGAGCCGCCGCCAGCTCGCCGTGATGCAGCTCGCCGAGTTCCTCGCGATCGGACTGCTGGCGGGCGCCGTCGCCTCCGCGGGCGCCGTCGCGCTGTCGATGGCGCTTTCCGAGCGCGTTCTCGGCGTGCCGTACGAGTTCCACTGGACCCTGCCGATCGTCGGGCTGCTCGCGGGCGGCGCGGGCGTCGCCCTCGCCGGCCTCCTCGGCACGCGCCGCGCCGTCGCCACCCCGCCCATGCGCACGCTGCGCGACGTCGGATAATGGGGTCGGACCCCAGTCATGACCCCGATCATGTCGTCGCCATACCTGCTGCTGGGCCTCACGTCGTTCTTCTGGTCGCTCAACTGGGTGATCGGACGGGCGATGGCGGGGCACGTGACGCCGTTCACGCTCACGTTCGTGCGTTGGCTGGTCGCGGTCGCCGTGATGCTGCCGTTCGCATGGCCGGAGATGCGCGCACACCGCGCCGTCATCCGGCGCGAATGGCGGCGCATCGTGTGGCTCGCGGCGTGGGGAACGGGACCCTACAACGTGTTCGCGTACTACGGCCTGCAGTACACGACGGCCACCAACGGCGTGATCCTGAACAGCGCCGTGCCGATCCTGATCATCCTCTTCGGCTGGGCGATCTATCGCGACACCATCACGAAGGGGCAGGCGGTCGGCGTGGCGATCTCGCTCGCCGGCGTGCTCGCGATCCTCACGCGCGGCGATCTGTCCGTGCTCGCGCGCCTGACGTTGAACAGGGGCGACCTCGTGGTGCTCGCGGGCATGGCCTGCTGGTCCGCATACACCATCTTCCTGCGGATGAAGCCGCCGGGGCTTCCCGGCCTCACCTTCCTCACGTGCTGCGCGGTCGTGGGGCTCGTGATGCTGGTGCCCTTCGCCGCGATCGAGATGGCGTTCTTCGGCGGACGCATCGAGCTCACGCCGGCGACCGTCTCGGCCATCGTGTACGTGGGCGTCTTTCCCTCGTTCGTGAGCTACCTCTTCTGGAACCGCGCCGTGGCCCAGGTGGGCTCGAACGTCGCGGGCATCTTCATGCACCTCATGCCGCTCTTCGGCGCGCTCCTCGCGTGGGTGTTCCTCGGCGAGCGCATCCGGCCGTTCCACGTGGCGGGCATGGCGCTCATCCTCGCGGGCATCGCGCTCACCACGCGCGGGCGGCGGTCGTTGGCGGCGGCGGACTGAAGGAGGCGGCGATGCAGATCATCCTCTGGCGGCACGCGGAGGCCGAGGACGTCGCATCGGGCGGCGACCTCGCGCGCGTGCTCACGAAGCGCGGACGCAAGCAGGCCGAGCGCATGGGCGAATGGCTGCGCGAGCGCCTGGACGACGA
>DASUXK010000507.1:0-4011 GCA_036377935.1 Usitatibacter sp. | reverse complement strand
CCCGTCATGAGCCGAGATCGAGAAATCGTCGAGACCCTTTCGCGGGTGACGACCGCGACCCTCACCACGCTGCTCCTCAAGAAGGGCCTGCGCAACGTCTGGATGCGCGGCACGCGGCCGCTCGATCCCGGCCGGCCGCGCATCGTCGGCAAGGCCTTCACGCTGCGCTTCGTGCCGGCGCGCGAGGATCTCGCCACGCCCGAGTCGTGGTCCAAGCCCATCTCCACGCGTGCCGCGATCGAGGCGATGCCCGAGGGATGCATCTGCGTGGCCGACGCGAGGGGCGTCACCGACGCGGGCATCTTCGGCGACATCCTCTGCGCGCGCATGAAGAAGCGCGGCGTCGCGGCGCTCGTCACCGACGGCGTGCTGCGCGACGTGGCGGGCGTGCGCGCCACCGGGCTGCCCGTGTGGTGCCAGGGCGCGGCGGCGCCTCCTTCGGTGGCGGGCCTCACCTTCGTCGCGTGGAACGAGCCCATCGGCTGCGGCGGCGTGGCGGTCTTCCCCGACGACTGGGTCGTGGTCGACGACGACGGCGCGGTGCTGATCCCCGCGGCTTTCGTCGACGAGATCGTCGCCGCCGCCCCCGAGCAGGAGCGCCTCGAGGCGTGGATCATGGAGGAGGTGGAGAAGGGCGCCTCGCTTCCCGGCCTCTATCCTCCCAACGCCGAGAACCGGGCCCGCTACGAGGCGGGCCGGAAGAAAAGCTGAAACACGGAGACCACGGAGAGCACGGAGGACACGGAGAAAGGCAAAACCAGAAAGGAGAGTGGATCGGCGCGGATGGGTGCGTGTCCCGAGGCCTGGCACTACCCTCACCTTCCTTGCCTTTGGTTTTCTCCGTGTCCTCCGTGCTCTCCGTGGTCTCCGTGTTTCCGCTTCAGCCAAACCCCGAAGGTGAAAAGATGAAGCTCACGAGCGAAGCGCAGGGCGTCTACGTCATCGCGCCCACCCCCTTCCACCCCGACGGGCGCATCGACGAGTCGTCGGTGGACCGCATGACGGATTTCTTCATCGGCGCGGGCGTCACGGGCATGACGGTGCTGGGACAGCTCGGCGAGGCGCCGAAGATGGCGCACGAGGAATCCGTGTCGATCGTCAAGCGCGTTCTGCAGCGCTTCGAGCTGCCGGTCATCGTCGGCGTCTCGGCGCCCGGGTTCGCCGCCATGCGCGCGCTCACGCGCGACGTGATGGATCTCGGCGCCGCCGGCGTGATGATCGCGCCGCCCAACACGCTTCGCACGGACGATGCGATCGCGCAGTATTACCGGCAGGCGTCGGAGGCGATCGGGGCGGACGTGCCCTTCGTGATCCAGGACTATCCGCTCACGTTCTCGGTGCAGATGACGCCCGCGGTGATCCGGCGCATCGTGGCCGAGAACCCGGCCTGCGCGATGCTCAAGCACGAGGACTGGCCGGGCCTGGAGAAGATCTCGGCGCTGCGCGGCTTCGAGCGCGACGGGTCCATGCGCCACATCTCGATCCTCACCGGCAACAACGCGCTCTTCCTCGACTTCGAGATGGAGCGCGGCGCCGACGGCGCGAACACCGGCTACTGCTTCCCCGACATGCTCGTGGACGTGGTGCGGCTTTCGAAGGAAGGCCGGCGCGACGAGGCGCACGACCTCTTCGACGCGCACCTGCCGCTCATCCGCTACGAGCAGCAGCCCGGGCCGGGCCTCGCGGTGCGCAAGTACGTGCTGATGAAGCGCGGCATCATCGCCTCGGACACGTTGAGGAAGCCCGGCGCGCAGCTCACGCCGGCGGCGCGCTCGGAGGTGGATTACCTGCTCGCGCGGCTGGCGAGGAAGGACCCGCGCGCGAAGGTCTAGGCGTCACGCCCCTGCCGGGATCTCCGCCCGGCCTCAGGCGGCCTGGATGTGCGTACGCACGCGCTCGGCGAGCAGCTTCACGCGATCGTCGCGGATGCCGTGCTCGTGGAGCGCGGCCTCGGTGCGGAACAGGTACTCGCAGCAGGGGCCGTACTTGCCGTGCGCGGTGGCGATGGTGCGCACCATCGTCTCGAGGGGCAGCTTGCCCGCGTAGCCGGTGCAGCGGCGGTTCACGACGAACGCGAGCGCCTCGAAGCTCTCGCCGCCCGAGCGGCACTCGAGCCAGCGCGGCCGGTACGAGCCCATCGACATCTCGCGCGTCCACAGGCGCGAGAGCTCCTCGCGATCGCGGCCCTTCGCGAGGCGGAACGCGAGGCCGCGGCAGCTTCCGCCCTGCTCGAGCGTGAGGACGAGGCCCGGGCTTTCCGGCGTGCCGCGGTTGATGCGCGACCAGAGGCAGAAGCTGCGGTGGTAGCCGTAGACGGTGGCGACCGTCTTCTTGTCCCATTCGAAGCCCGGGTTCCACATGAGCGAGCCGTAGCCGAACACCCAGATCTCCTCGCCCTGCGCGTGCTCGGCGAGCATCTGCTCGAGGGAGCGCTCGAGCGCCTCTCCCGTCAGCCGCTCGGCCTCCAGGCATTGGGTGTCGAAGGGCGTCATCCGCGTCATGGCGCGAGCCGCTCGATCTTCCAGCCGTCCTTCGCGCGCCGGTAGACGACGCGGTCGTGCAGGCGGCTCATGCGTCCCTGCCAGAACTCGACGTGATCGGGGAGCACGCGGTAGCCGCCCCAGTGCGGCGGCCGCGGCGGCTTCTCGCCGAACTTGTCGGTGAGCTCCGCCCAGCGGGTCTCGAGCCAGTCGCGGCTCTCGATCGCCTGGCTCTGCGGCGAGGCCCACGCGCCGATGCGCGAGCCGAGCGGACGGGTCTCGTAGTAGCCGTTCGACTCCTCGGCGCCCACCTTCTCGACGCGGCCCTCGATGCGCACCTGGCGCTCGAGCTCCTTCCAGAGGAACGTGAGGGCGGCCACGGGATTCGCCGCGAGGTCGCGCCCCTTGCGGCTCTCGTAGTTGGTGTAGAACACGAAACCCTTCGGGTCGACACCCTTCAGCAGCACGATGCGCGCCGAAGGGCGGCCGTTCGCATCCGCCGTGGCGAGCGTCATCGCCGTGGCCTCCGGCACCTGCGCGTGGATCGCCTCCACCATCCAGAGGCCGAACTGCTTCATCGGGTCGCGATCGACGTCCTTCTCGTCGAGCGTCCTGAGCGCGTAGTCCTTGCGCAGGTGCGCGAGCTCGGGGGCGATGGCGGCGGGATCTTTCTCGGTCACGGGGAGGGAGGCGGCGGCGCGGCGGAGTAGTTGGACACCTCGATGAGGTTTCCGTCGGGGTCGCGGAAGTACACGGACATCATGGGCCCCAGCGCGCCGGTCTTCGGCACCGGCCCTTCGGCCACGACCACGCCGCAGCCCTGCAGGTGGGCGACGACCTCGTCCAGGGGCGTCTCGGTGGCGAAGCAGATGTCGATCGCGCCGGGGACGGGCTTCAGCGCCTTGGGCTCGAACTCGCGCCCGGCCTGGTGGAGGTTCAGCTTCTGGCGCCCGAAGGCGAGGCCGCGGCGCCCGCCGGCGAACGTGACGGGCTCCATGCCCAGCACGCGACGGTAGAAGTCGATCGTGCGGTCGATGTCGAACACCGTCAGCACGAGGTGGTCGATCCGGTCGACGGCGATGGCCATGGGGGTAATATTATTTCATGCACGCCGACCCTGCACTCGTCCGTTCCGCCCGGGGCCAGGTCCCCGCCGAGGAATGGGCCGTCCGCACGGACCTCGCCGCCGCCTATCGCGCCGTGGCGATGTACGGCTGGGACGACCTCGTCTTCACCCACCTCTCGGCGCGCGTCCCGGGGCCCGGGCACCACTTCCTCATCAACCCGTACGGGATGATGTTCGACGAGATCACCGCCTCCTCGCTGGTGAAGGTCGACCTCGAGGGCCGCAAGGTGACGGACTCGCCCTTCGACATCAATCCGGCGGGATTCACCATCCACGGCGCCGTGCACGAGGCGCGGCCCGACGCGAAGTGCGTGATGCACCTGCACACGGTCGAGGGCGTCGCCGTGTCGTGCCAGAAGGCGGGCCTCCTGCCGATCTCGCAGCAGTCGCTCTTCCCGCTTTCCA
>DASUXK010000506.1:0-8437 GCA_036377935.1 Usitatibacter sp. | reverse complement strand
GATGGCGAGCATCGGCAGCGCCACCTATCCGCAGTCCGGCGCCACCGCGCAGGCGCTGTTGAAGAGCGCCGACGAGGAGATGTATCGCGTGAAGGCGGCGAGGCGCAACGCATGACCGCCGTCGAGAAGGGCGCCGCGTGGCTCCTCGCGCTCCTCTGGGTGGCGCCGCTCGCCTACGCGCTCTGGGCGTCGGTGCACCCGGCGGCGCTCGCCACGCACTTCGATCCCTTCGCGCCGCTCACGCTCGACAACTTCCGCAAGGCCTGGACCTACGCGCCCTTCGCGCGGCATTTCCTGAACACGGTCATCCTGGTCACGATGATCCTCGCCGCACAGCTCGTGCTGTGCACGCTGGCGGGCTTCGCCTTCGCGCGCTTCGACTTCGCCGGCCGCGACATCGCCTTCGGGCTGGTGCTCGTGCAGCTCATGGTGATGCCCGAGGTGCTGATCGTCGAGAACTACCGCATCATGGCGCGCCTCGGGCTGGTCGATACGATCCTGGGCATCGGCCTGCCGTACATGGCGAGCGCCTTCGGCATCTTCCTGCTGCGCCAGACCTTCAAGACCATCCCGCGCGAGCTCGAGGAGGCGGCGCGCGTCGAAGGCTGCTCCATGCTGGGCGTGCTATGGCGCGTCTATGTGCCGCTCGCCCGCCCCACGTACCTCGCCTACGCGCTGGTCTCGGTGAGCTACCACTGGAACAACTTCCTCTGGCCGCTGATCATCACGAACTCGGTGGAAACGCGGCCGCTCACCGTCGGGCTCGCCATCTTCGGCGCGCCGGAATCGGGCGTGGACTGGGCGGTGATCAGCGCGGGCACGTTGATGGCGGTGTCGCCGCTGCTCGTGGCGTTCCTGCTCTTCCAGCGCCAGTTCATGCAGTCGTTCATGCACGCGGGCATCAAGTAGCCGCCCGGCCGATACGGCCTTTGTTCAGCCGCGCCGGAACTCGAGGATGTCGAGCCCCTGGTTGCGGTCGAGCAGGTAGACCAGCCCGCGGTCGTCCACCTCGACGTCGTTCGACTGCGGGCTGCGATGGCCGGCGCCGGGCTCGGGGATGAAGTGACCGACCTCGACGGGAAGCGCCGGATCCGCGATGTCGATCACGCGCAGGCCGCCGCTGAACCAGCTCGCGTACACGAGCGTATCGCTCATGTGCTCGGCCGGCTGGTGCGCCCCGAAGCGGCCGACGCGCGACCACGGCGAATCGAGCTCGCTCACGTGGAACATCGACAGCGGCTTGATGTGCGCGAGGTCGCTCACGTCGAACACCCACATGCCGGCGTGGAGCCGTCCGGGCACGTGGTCGTGCTCCTCGTCGAACACCACCGCGACGTCGCGTCCCGCGACCTTGAACGGCGGGTGCAGCACGGTGTGCGTCGGCTCGGGGAACGGGGGGTGGTAATCGTAGGACCCGATCGTCTTCGGATGGCGGATGTCGGCGACGTCGATCACGCGCAGGCCCGCATGCCAGCACGCGGCCCACATCCTGTCGCCCACGCGAAGCGCATGGTGCAGGCGGTTCCTGTAGCCGCTCCACGTGGGCGTCTCGCCGCCCGCCACATGCTGGCCCGGCATCCACCAGCGCGACACCTCCTCCGGCTTCTCGGGCTTCGCGAGGTCGTAGATCACCAGGATGTTGCCCACGTAGCCTTCCATTTCCGTGGAGATGTAGGCGTAGCGCGAATCCATGTCGAAGCGGTGCGTGCCGAAGCCGAAGGTCCGCTGGTGGTGGAGCAGCCGCGGCTTGGCGGGGTTCGAGATGTCCCACGTCCTGAAGCCGCCGTCGTGGTAGCCCTCGCGCACGAACTGGCGGATCGCGGCGACGTCGCCCGGCTTCACCTTCATGTCGGCGGCGAGCTCCTCGTCCGTGGCGGCGCGCCCGAGCGATTGCGCAAGGCGCGCCTCGGCCTCGGCGATGCGCTGCGAGCCGCGGCGCAGCAGGTGGCGCTTGTTCATCTCCACGTTCGTCACCATGATGTCGCCCGCGACGCGCACCTTGTGCGTGTGCGAGCGCGTATCGGTGAGCGGGATGGTCGCGACGACCCGCGGGTGCTTCGGATCCTGCACGTCCACGATCGTGGTGCCGTGCGGCGGATCCATGTGGCCCACGAAGGCGTACCGCCCCTGCACCACCACCTGCCCGCCGCCGGGGATCTCCAGGCGCGAGACGCGCGTCACGTTGCGGGCGAGGACCTCGGGAGCGTGGGCGCGGTCGTTCATCGCGAGGCCTTCTGCTTGCGCATCCAGGCGCGGAAGACGGGATAGATCAGGGAGAGCACGAGGAACCCCCAGAGGACGTTGCCGATGGTCGAGGAGAACAGGATCATCGGGTCGCCCTGCGAGAGCCGCAGCGCCCGCACCAGGTAGTTCTCGAAGATCGGCCCCAGGATCACGCCGATCAGGATCGCCGCCACGTGGTAGTCGGTCTTGTTGGCGATGTAACCGATGATGCCGAAGACGATCGCCACGCCCATGTCGAACACGTACTGCCGCTCGGAGAACGCCGCGACGACGGTGACGAGGATGATCACCGGCACCAGGTAGCTCGTCTCGATCAGCACCACCCGCGACATGTAGCGCGCGAGCGGGATGATGGTGAGGATCATGAAGGCGTACGCGAGCACCATCCCCACGAACACGCCGTAGGCGAGCTCGGGGTCGTCGGTGAAGAGCTGCGGGCCCATGATCATGCCGTGGTACTGCAGCACGATCATCATCACCGCGGCGGTGCTGCCGCCCGGCACGCCCAGCGCCATCATCGGCACCAGCGTCCCGGAGCACACGCCGTTGTTGCCGCCCTCGGCCGCGATGAGGCCGTCGGGCTCGCCGTTGCCGTAGCGCTCGGGGTGCTTGGACCACATCCGCGACTGCTGGTAGGCGACGAAGGAGGCGATGGAGGCGCCCGCGCCCGGCACGATGCCGATCACCAGGCCCACGAGCCCCGTCCACACGATGTGCCACCAGCGCTTCGCCGCGTAGCGCATCGCCTCGATCGTCTGGCGCCAGTCGTGCCCGGAGACGGGGCCGCCCGCCTCGCTCTTCACGATGAGCTTGCGCTCGGCCATTATCAGCGCCTCGCCCACGGCGAAGAGGCCGATCAGCGCCGGCACCAGCGGCACGCCGTCGTAGAGCTCGAGGAAGCCGAAGGTCGCGCGCGGCGTGTTGTAGATGTGGTCCGCGCCGACCATGCCGATCATGAGACCGAAGAGGCCCGCGATGAGGCCCTTCAGCACGTCCTTCGCCGCGATGACCGCGATCAGCGTGAGGCCGAAGAGCATCACGACGACCATCTCGACCGAGCGCAGGTACAGGCCCATCACCGAGAGGTACGGCAGCAGCGCCACCGTGACGATGCAGGCGATGAGGCCCGAGAAGACCGAGCCCACGAACGAGAGCGTCAACGCGAACTGCCCGCGGCCCTGCTGCGTCAACGGATAGCCGTCGAGCGTGGTCGCGGCGGCCCCCGGCGTTCCCGGGATGCGCACGAGGATCGCGGGAATGCCGCCGCCCAGGTGCGTCGCGCAGTAGAGCGCGGTCATGAACGCGAAGGCGTGGTGCACCGGCATCGCGAGCGTGAGCGGCAGCAGCATGATGAGCGTGTTCTCGGCGTTGAAGCCGGGAAGGAAGCCCACCACGATGCCGAGCAGGATGCCGATCCAGATGATCCACCACAGCGAGAGCTGCGAGGCGAACAGATGCCCGATGAGTTCCCAGGTCATCTCGCCCTCAGCGGCCGGTGAAGTGGGCGACCAGCTTCTCCACGGGACCGGCCGGCAGGCCGGTATCCAGCGCCACCATGAAGGAGAGCCAGCAGACGGCCGTGATGATGAAGGCCACGAGCAGCACGTGCTTCATCGGCCGCACGCCCATCACCGTGAACCCGGCGGCGAGCGCGAGGAAGAGCCCGAGGCCCAGGCCCAGCCACGGGAGCGTCGCGACGAACGCGATCACGATCGCGAGCATCGAGACGCGCTTGCGGAACGCATCCGCGGGGCTCACGAGCGGGGCGAAGCTGAAGCCGCCCCGCCCGCGCACGAAGTCGATGCCGACGCGCACGAACTGCACGCCGAGCAGGAGGAGGAGCAGGGCTCCCACCATGAGGCCGTTGGCCTTCGCCTCCCACTGCAGCGCCCACACCGACTCGAGGAAGTACACCGTGAAGCCGAGGGCGACGACCGGGATGACGAGGTCGGCGCCCAGCGCCCTGGGCTTCTCCTTCATTTACTTCTTGCCTTTCTTCTTCTTGGCGGTGAGGAGGGACTTGTATTCGTTGGCGAGCTCGATCATGTGGTTCGCGTACTCGGTGCAGGCCTTCATGTCGCCGTATTGCAGCGACTCGGGCGGCGCGCCGGTCTTCGCGTACTCGGCCTTGTACTTGGGATCGTCGAACACCTTGCGCGCGGTGTCGTTCAGGATCGCGAACTCCTTCGGATGCTTCTCGATGAAGTCCGTGTGCACCGCCCAGGCGTGCGCCGACGGCAGCGCCGGGATGTGCGTTCCCGCCACCTTGTTCACCGCGGGCGCATCGGTGTACTTGCCCCAATGGGCCTCGTCGTTGAATATCCCCAGCACTTGCAGCGTGTCTTTCTGGGAGACCACGGTGCCCATCGGCAGCGCGCCGATGTCGCACTCGCCGTTCAGCACCGCGATGCTGGTCGGGTGCCCGCCGCCGTAGGGCACGAGGTTGAACTTGCCGCCGGTCGCCTTGCCGAGCGAGAGGATGCAGATCGAGGCCGGGTGCGGAAGCCGGCTCACGGCGACGTTCACCGTGCGCTTCTTCGACTCGTCGATCGCCTGCTGCAGCGTCTGGATCTTGCCCTTGCGCGAGCCGAAGATGATGCTGTCGTCGACGTCCGTCCGGCAGAAGTAGCGGTAGTCCTCGGGGAACTTGTAGTTCGGGTTCTGCAGCACGTACATGATCATCTCCGGGCCCATGTTCCCGAAGAGCAGGTGCTCGCCGTCGTGCGGGCTCCTGTGGATGAAGGTCTCGTAGCCCACCTGTCCCGCGGCCCCGCGCATGAACTGGTACTCGAAGTGCGTGCCGAGCAGCGGCCCCCAGATGTCGTCGAACGTGCGCGCGAGGCGGTCGGCCGCGCCGCCCTGCCCCGTCGGAATGATGACGTGCATGCGATCGCCCGGGAACTTGTCGGCCGCGAAGCCGAACGGGACTTGCGAAAGGGCGGCCGCGCCGAGAGCGCCGCGCAAAAGCCGACGCCGCATGATGGAATGCGCCATGGTGTCTCTCCTCCTCGTGGTTTGACTTCGATTATCGGGGGCGCTCGCAGCCGGTGCAACCGGAAAGAACGTCTTTCCGATATGCAGAACGCCGTTCTTTCGCGCTTGCCGGCGAGGCCTGCCGCCGCCATGCCGCGGGGGCCGCGCCGACCCGCCGCTTGAATGTCATCGCGAACGCCACCTCCGAATCGTAGCCGACTTCCTGCGCCACGGCGGCGACGGTGGCGCAAGCGGGGAAGGAGGAGGAGAAGTCCTATCATGGGAGGATCCGCCACGACGAAAGGACGGCGTCCCATGAAATCCCGCCTGAACCTCATGCAGGTCTCCCCCGACGCGATGAAGGCGATGCGCGCGCTGCAGTCGCACGTCGACGCGAGCGCGCTCGAGCACTCGCTGCTCGAGCTCGTGAAGATGCGCGCCTCGCAGGTGAACGGGTGCGCGTTCTGCCTCGACATGCACTCGAAGGACGCGCGCGCCGCGGGAGAGAGCGAGCAGCGCCTGTACGTGCTGGACGGCTGGCGCGAGGCGCCCTTTTACACGCCGCGCGAGCGCGCGGCCCTCGCCTGGACCGAGGCGCTCACGCGCGTCTCCGAGACGCACGCGCCCGACGACGTGTACGAAGAGCTGCGCGGGCAATTTTCCGAGAAGGAGATCGCCGACCTCACGATGGCGATCGTCGCGATCAACGGCTGGAACCGCATCGCGATCGGGTTGCGCTCGCCGGTCGGCACCTACCAGCCGGCGAAGGCGAAGACCGCATAGCCGTCAGGGGCGCGCCGAACGCCGCGCCTCGCGCAGCGCCCCGGCGCTCGCCTCGAGCGCGCGCTCCTCTTCCGGCGAGAGCGCGGGCTCGAGCACGCGCTCCACGCCCATGCGCCCGACCACCGACGGCAGCGAGAGCGTCACGCCGTAGCGCTCCTGCCACGAGCCGATGGGGATCACCGCCCGCTCGTCGCGCGCGATCATCTCGACGATGCGCGCGACCACCACGCCGATCCCCAGCCGGCTCGCGCCCGTGCCCTCGATGATGTCGATGTTGGCGAACTTCACGTCTTCCTCGACGGCGGCGCGGAATTGCGCGGCCGTCGTGGCCTTCGGGATCAGCGACGGAACGATCGGCGTTGCGCCGACGCGCGCCGACGACCACACGTACACCTGCGAGGTGCCGTGCTCGCCCAGCACCAGCGCCTCGACCGAGCGCGGATCCACGTCGAGGCGCCGGCCGAGGTGCCAGCGCAAGCGCAGCGAGTCGAGGAACGTGCCGGAGCTCAGCACGCGGTCGTGGCCCGCCGCTTCCCGCGCCACGTCCGCGAGCGGATCGGGCGGATCGGTCACCACGAGCAGGATCGCGTCGGGCGCGGCTTTCACGATGCGCGGCACCACGTCGCGATAGATCGCGGCGTTCTTCGCGAGGAGCCGCAGGCGTCCCGCCGGGTCGTGGCGATCCGTGGCCCCGCCCTCGCGCTCGTTCAGGCCCACGGTGACCGCGACGACGCCGCACCCCGCGAGATCGTCGTAGCCGCCCGCCGAGAGGCGAACGGGCGGCCCGAGCAGCGCGCCGTACTGCAGGTCGACGACGTTGCCGCGTGCGCGCTCCGGCGTGCGGTTGACGAGCACGACCTCGGCGGCGGAGCCGCGCAGCGCGAGGGAATGCAGGCAGGCCGCGCCCACCTCCCCCGCGCCGACGATGCCGACCTTCACGTCAGTCCGTCAGCTTGATGTGCCGCTCCTGCACCAGCCGCTTCATGTGCGCGATCTCGCGGTGGATCTGGTCCTTGAACTCGGCCGGGGAGTTGCCCACCGGGCGCGCACCGATCTTGTCGAGCCGGTCGCGCAGCCCCGGGTCGGCCATCACCTTCTTCATGGCCGCATCGAGCCGCTGGAGGACCGCGGGCGGCACCTTCGCCGGCGCGAGCAGGCCGTACCACGCCTCGTCGGTGAAGCCCTTGAGGCCCGCCTCCTCCATCGTCATCACGTCGTAGCCCGGGATGCGGTGCGGGGAGATCACGCCGATCGCGCGCATGCGCCCGCTGTCGATGTACGCCTTCGACGACGGGAACTGGTCGAAGAGGCCGTCGATCTGGCCGCCCATCACGTCCTGCATCGCCGGCCCCGAGCCCTTGTAGGGGACGTGGACCATCTTCACGCCGGCCGCCGCCTGGAACGACTCGCCGAGCATGTGGTTGATGCTGCCCACGCCGGAGCTTCCGAACGTGTACTTGCCGGGGTTCTTCCTCACGATCTCGATGAATTCCTTGAGGTCCTTCGCCGGGAACTTCGGGCTGATCGCGAGCACGTTCGGCATCGAGGCGATGTTGGTCACCGGCGCGAAGTCGTCGAGCGTGTACTGCGGCTTGGCGCGCGTCGCGGGGTACACGATCATCGTGCTCACCGTCGCGATGGCCAGCGTGTAGCCGTCGGGCGTCGCGTTCTTCACCTGCATGGTGCCGAGCGCTCCGGCGGCGCCGCCCACGTTCTCGACCACCACCGCCTGGCCCAGCTCGCGGGTGAGGGGCTCGGAGATGAGGCGCGCGATGATGTCGGTGCTTCCTCCGGGGGCGAAGGGCACGATGAGCTTGATCGGGTGGGTGGGGTAGGACTGCGCCGAGGCGCCGGCCGCCGCGAGCGATGCGGCGAGCGCCGCGAGGACGGCTTTCCAGGTCTTCACGAATTTCCTCCGGGGGGGTTGTGTTTGGGGCGCCGCGATAGTGCCTTGCCGCGGCCCTCCCCGCAACCGTCCCTAGTCGGCCTGCACCTCGAGTCGCAGGGGCCACGGCCTCACGCCCGGCGTGGCGTCCCCGGCGAGGCGCAGCTCGTAGCGCACCTCCAGCGGCACCGGCTCGCGCAGGCGGCGATCCGGCGGCATCTGCATGACGCTCGCACGGCCGGAGGCTTCGACGGGCATGCCGAGGCCTTCCATGCGGAACCCGGAGAACGCGGGGTCGCCGATGCGCCCGGCGAGGACGTAGCCGCGCGGATCGTTCACCACGAGCTCGAGGCGCGCGTTCACGCGCACGAAGCCGCGGGCGATGTCCTCGGCGGTGATCTCGACGGCGGGCGGCGTATCCAGCTGCCGCAAGCGTGCGACGCGCGGGATGCGGATCGCGAAATCGATGGAAGCCTTCGCCGACAGCGGGCCCGATCCGCTCGCCGTGCTGGAGCTTGCATGGGAGGCCGCGGCGAAACCGAGCGCCAGGAC
>DASUXK010000505.1:0-4497 GCA_036377935.1 Usitatibacter sp. | reverse complement strand
CGGGATCGCCCGCCGCGCGGGCGGGCCTGCGCCCGCTCGATGCGCGCAGCGGCGACCTCGGCGACGTGATCGTCGCGGTGGATGGCCATCGCGTGGCCACGCTGGCCGAGTTCGGCGCCGAGCTCGATCGCGTGGGCATCGACCGCGAAGCCGAGCTCACGGTCGTGCGGGACGGGAAGGAACGGCGCCTGCGGGTGAGGATCATGGCGGTGGAGCGCTGACGTTGCCCGGGGGGAGCGGGCCCGGGGGCACGGCCGACCTTAAGGTCCCCGAAAGCCGCCCCGTGTAGCCTCGGCGGTGCTGTCTTTCACAGGACGGTCACTAGGTTCGGAGTGCCCAGGAATAAGCCCCTCGGCACTCCGTTTTTTTTTCGACCCTCGCCCCGACCCGCCGCGCAGAAATCGCCCCGGGCAGAGGCAGATCCTCACTCCGGCAGCGCGCGCTCCAGCGCCTCGATGGCCGCCTCGATCTGGTGGCGCTGCACCATCGTCGTGGTGGCCGGCGTGATCACCAGGCGATGCACCTCGCGCTTGAGCTTGCGCGCCGCCTCGCCCAGCGCCTCGAAGCCGAAGGTGGGGCCCGATCCCGCGAAGGTGTGCGCGAGGCGCTCGAGCTCGAGGAGCGCGTCCACGTTCGCGCGGCCTCTTCCCACGCGCTCCCACGCCGCGCGCAGCGCCTCGAACTTCTCGCGGCACGCCATGCGGTAGGCCGCGCGCTGCGCCTCGAGGATGCGGTCGAAATCCGCGTCGCTCATGACACTTCCCCGAGGGTGGCCTCGACCACTTCCTCGATCGTGGTGAGCCCCCGCAGGGCCTTCTTGAGCCCGTCGAAGCGCATGTCGTGGAATCCTTCGGCGAGCGCGATCGCGCGCAGGCCCGCGTAGTCGGTCTGCTGCAGCAGCGCGTCGCGCAGCCGATGCGTGACGTTCAGGAACTCGTGGATGCCCACGCGGCCGTGGTAGCCCGTGCCGCCGCAGCGCTCGCAGCCCTCGCCGCGGTAGAAGGGCGGCGGCGTGTAGCCGCGTCGCCAGGTGAAGAACTGCGCCAGGTACTCGGGATCCGGCTGGTATTCGACGCGGCACACGTCGCACACGCGGCGCACGAGACGCTGGTTCAGCACCCCGATGAGCGACGGCGCCACCATGAAGCGCTCCACGCCCATGTCGATGAGCCGCGTCGAGGCCTGGATCGCGTCGTTGGTGTGCAGCGTCGTGAGCACGAGGTGGCCGGTCATCGCCGCCTGCGTGGCGATGCGCGCCGTTTCCGTGTCCCGGATCTCGCCCACCAGGATCACGTCGGGGTCCTGGCGCAGCACGGAGCGCAGCACCGCGTGGAAGCTTCGGCCGGCGCGCTCGTTGACCTGCACCTGGTTGATGGAGGCGAGCTCGTACTCGACCGGGTCCTCGATCGTCACCACGTTGATGCCCGGCCGGTTGATGAAGTTGAGCGCCGCGTAGAGGGTGGTGGTCTTGCCCGAGCCGGTGGGCCCCGTCACGAAGAGGATGCCGTTGGGCTGGCGGATCACTTCCTTCAGGCGCGTGAGCACGCCCGGCACGATGTCGAGCCGCTCGAGGCTCAGCATGGCCCCGGCGAAGAGGGTGCCGAGGATGCGCATCACGACCTTCTCGCCGTGAAGCATCGGCAGCGTCGAGATGCGGATGTCGATGTTCTGCAGCGGCAGCTGGAAGCGCAGCCGCCCGTCCTGCGGCGCGCGACGCTCCGTGATGTCCATCCCCGCCGCGACCTTCAGGCGCGAGGCGAGCGGCAGCCCGAGGGCCGCGGGAAAGACCATGCGGTCCACGAGCACGCCGTCGATCCGGAAGCGCACCAGGAGCTCGGCCTTCTTCGGCTCGATGTGGATGTCCGAGGCGCGTTCCTTCAGGGCGAGCAGGATCAGCGAGTCGCCCATCTCGACCAGCTGCTTCGACTGCACCAGCTCGGCCAGGCGCGCGTCGGTGAGCTGCGCCTTGAACGGCGCGAAGTCGAACGAGGTCACCAGCCGCGTGAGGTCCACCGCCGAGCGGTACTTCACCAGGATCGCCGAGTCGACCTCGTCGGGGAAGCTGAAGACGGGGCTTACGGACGCGCCGAGGAACGACTCCAGCGCCTGCAGCGTCTTCGCGTCGTGCGGATCGACCATCGCGACGGTCGCCGCGTTGCCCAGCTTGTAGAGCGGAAGCGCCCGGGACTTCTCGGCGAACTCCGCGGGCACCTTCGCGACGACCTCGTCCTGGAAGAGCGTCTTGCCGAGGTTCACGTACGTGCGGCCCATCGCGGTGGACACGATGTCGCCACCGGTATCGCGATCCAGGTAGCCGTACTGGACCACCGATTGCACGAACTCGACGGCGTCGCCCTGCGCGTGCCGCACGAGGGACTCGAGCTGCGCCCGGTGCGCGGGGCAGCGCTCCTCGACCCGCGCGCGGATCTCGGCGGTGAGCCTCATGCGCGCGGCTTCCGGCGGCGCTTCTCGACGAGCTTGCGGATCTGCTCCTGCGTGACGCGCACCTTCGCCGTCTCGTCGTAGGCCTTCTCGCGCTCGGCGATGGCCGCCATCTTCTCGAGGTCGTAGCGCAGCGGCGCCGAAGGCTCGACGGCGTGCGCATGGCCGGCCTCGTCCAGGCGCGCGCCGCAATGCGGGCACGCCTTCACTCGCGGCCTCCGCGCCGGGACTCTTCGACGTACGAGGGCCACGCCTCGCGCATGAGGCGGAAGATCTCCTCGGCGCGGTTGCTCTTGAGGATATAGTCGCGCGCGCCCAGCTCGAGGCAGCGGCGCACCGCCTCCAGCGTGTCCTGCGCGGTCATCATGATCGCGACGATGCCGGGATCGCCGGCGAGGATGCGCTCGAGCGCCGCGTCGCCCGTGAGGCGCGGCATGTTGATGTCGAGGAGCACGATGTGCGGCCGCGTCTGCGCGGCGAGCGCCACCGCCTCCTCGCCGTCGGCGGCCTCGCCCACCACCTCGGCGCCCAGGGCGGTCACGATCGCCCGCAACACCGTGCGGATGTGCGCCTCGTCTTCCGCGATGAGCACCCGGACGGGGCGCTTGTTCGTCTCGCCTTCCATCGATCCTCCCGCGGCGATGATACGGGCGCGGATAGAATCGCGCCATGCCTCCACCCGACCGCTGGGATGTCTTCTGCCGGGTCGTCGACAATTTCGGCGACGTGGGAGTCTCGTGGCGCCTCGCGCGCTCGCTCGCCGTGGAGCACGGCAAGCGGGTGCGCCTCTGGCTCGACGACCTCACCGTCCTCGCCAAGCTGCGGCCCGAGATCGACCCGCGCTACGACCTGCAGGCGCTCGAGGGCGTCGAGGTCGCCCGGCTGGCCGAGCCGTTCGCGGTCGACGAGGTCGCGGACGTCGTAGTGGAGACCTTCGGCTGCGACCCGCCCGAGGCCTACGTCCTCGCGATGGCCGAGCGCGCGGCGAAGCCGCGATGGATCAACCTGGAGTACCTGAGCGCGGAGGAGTGGGTCGAGGGAAGCCATGCGCTGCCCTCGCCGAACCCGCGGCTGCCGCTGGTGAAGCACTTCTTCTTCCCGGGCTTCACGCCGCGCACGGGCGGGCTCCTGCGCGAGCGGGGCCTGCTCGAACGGCGCGACGCGTTCCAGGCCGATGCCGGCGCGCAGGCCGCGTTCTGGCGCTCGCTCACCGGGCGCCGCCCGCCCGAAGGGGCGCTCAAGGTGAGCCTCTTCGCCTATGCCGGGGCGCCGTTCGAAGCGCTGCGGCTCGCCGCCGCCTCGTATCCCGGGCCGGTGTGGCTGGTCGCGCCCGAAGGCGTGGCGTCGACGGCGCTGGCCGAACGCGAGGCGCCGCGCACCGCGCGCCGCAACCAGCACGATGGCGGAGCCCGGCGCGAGGTGGAGGTGCTGCGCGTGCCGTTCCTGCCGCAGGACCGCTACGACCTGCTGCTCTGGGCGTGCGACGTGAACTTCGTGCGCGGCGAGGATTCGTTCGTGCGCGCGCAATGGGCGGCGCGGCCCTTCGTGTGGCACGTCTATCCCCAGGAGCAGGGCGCGCACTGGGTGAAGCTCGCCGCCTTCCTCGGGCGCTATACGGCCGGCCTCGACCGCACGCGCGCGGCCGCGGTCACGCGGCTGTGGGAGGCCTGGAACCAGCGCGAGGGCGACGAGTCCGAAAGGCGGCCGGCGCTCGCCGAGGCGTGGGCCGGCTTCGCCGCGCGGCGCGAGGCGCTGCAGGCGCACGCGCAGGCCTGGTGCCGCGGCCTCGCCGCCCGGCGCGACCTCGCGGAGCAGCTGGTCGATTTCTGCGACAACGTGTTAAAATGATTAGCTTTTCCGAAGGAAAAGCGTAGAGCGGGAACGGTGTTCGAGCGGACGGCAACGTCTGCTTGGGAGGCTCAGGCCATTCGTGGCCCGCCGCTCGACACCATCGGGCAGGGATCGCTTTTCTCCCTCTCGCCGGGGTCCCCGACTTGTCGGGGCGATCCCATGGCAGGGTGCCGGGGTGAGGGTCGCATTTCTCACCGCCCTTGA